>JAEZQN010000132.1 GCA_023441145.1 Bacillota bacterium | reverse complement strand
GTCTTAGCTATCCTATGGTGGTGAAGGAATGTTTTGGCTCCTTTGGATGGCAAGTCTATCTAGCTCATAATAAAGAAGAGTTAATGGAACTGTTAAAGAAATCTGCTCCTAAACCTATGTTGTTTCAAGAATACATTGCTTCTAGTTTTGGTAGAGATATAAGAATTCAAGTAGTTGGAGAAAAAGTTGTAGCTAGTATGATGCGGTTTTCAGATTCGATTGATTTTAGGGCTAATCTTACTCTTGGTGGCAGGATGAACTGTTATGAACCAACCAAGCAGGAAAAAGACCTTGCAATACAGTGTTGTAAGGCCCTTGGACTAGAGTTTGGAGGAGTGGATCTATTATTTGGTCCAGATGGAGAGCCTTTAGTATGTGAGGTCAACTCTAATGCTCATTTTCGAAATATCTATGATTGTACAAAAGTAAATGTGGCAGAGCATATCATTGATCATATTAAGACAAAACTCTTAGAAAGTAGAGAAGACTAAATGAAGGGAATACTAATTTATGATAAGGAATCTGCAGAATACAATAAAAATGGCATTGCTATTTATCTAAAGGAAGCCAAGAAGCATGGCATGACATTAACCCTTGTTTATTATGAGGAGCTTTATTATGGTATTATGGACAATCTCTTTTATATTGAGTATGAAGGTAAATTAGTGACTGATTTAGATTTTGCAATAAATCGTAGTCGTGACTATAGATTAGCAAAACATCTTGAATCTATGGGGGTTCGTGTCTTTAATAATTCCTTTGTAAATCGAATCGGCAATCATAAATGGGAGACCTATGAGTATCTATTAGGCTATCAAATACCAATGCCAGATACTATTTTTGTGGCTAATCAAAATATTGGGCAATATCTATCTTCCTGCAAAAACAAGGTTGTTGTAAAAGCGGTACATGGACATGGTGGAAACCAGGTATGTTGTTATCACCCAGATAGGCCAGAGGAAATGGAATCCATTATAAAAACTATGGCAAACGAGGATGTGGTAATTCAACCATTCATAAAAGGGAACGGCCAAGACCTTAGAGTATATGTCATTGGAGAAGATATCATAGGTGCAGTTCTTCGCACGGCCACAAAGGACTTTCGTTCTAATTATTCTCTAGGTGGAAGGGTAGAATTATATCAACTAAATGAAAATGAGATAAGTAAAGTGCGTCAAATTACGAATTGTCTCTCCCTAGATTATGCTGGTATTGATTTTATCATTCAAGAGGATGGCACCTTACTTTTTAATGAAATCGAGGATGTAGTTGGTGCTAGAATGTTGTATGAATGTTCAAATATTGATGCAATAGGACTATATATGGAATACGTGTTTAAAACCCTTAATAACTCTTCACAATAACTACCAAGTAATGCTATAATGTGAAAAGAGTGTAAATGTATTATATTTTTTAATTAGTTGATTAAATAGGAGGCTAATGTACATGAAAACCGATATCCAAATCGCCCAGGAGGCACAGTTAGTTCATATTAAAGAGGTAGCCATGAAGCTTAATATAAATGAAGCGGATTTGGAATACTATGGAAAGTATAAAGCTAAGTTGTCTGATGAACTGATGGAGGGGATAAAAGACCGTCCTGATGGAAAATTAATTTTAGTGACTGCTATCAATCCTACTCCAGCTGGAGAAGGAAAAACTACAACTACAGTAGGCTTAGGACAAGCCTTTGGTAAGCTTAATAAAAAATCAGTCATTGCTTTAAGAGAGCCTTCTTTAGGGCCTTGTTTTGGTATTAAAGGTGGAGCTGCTGGTGGTGGCTATGCACAGGTAGTACCAATGGAGGATTTAAATCTTCATTTTACTGGAGATTTTCATGCTATTACTTCTGCAAACAATTTGTTGGCGGCTATGCTGGATAATCATTTACAACAGGGGAATGAGCTTAACATAGATCCGAATCAAATCGTATGGAAACGTTGCGTTGATATTAATGATCGTGTTCTACGTAACATTGTGGTTGGTTTGGGAAGAAAGGCGGATGGAGTAGTAAGAGAGGACCACTTTATTATTACAGTAGCCTCTGAGATTATGGCTATCTTATGTCTTGCAGAAAACCTGGAGGATTTAAAGAATCGTCTCAGTAATATTATTGTTGCCTATACCTACGAGGGTAACCCTGTTACAGCGGGTCAACTAAAAGCAGTGGGTTCTATGGCTGCGCTACTTAAGGATGCCATTAAACCAAACCTTATTCAAACGCTGGAGCATACTCCTGCCATTATACATGGAGGACCATTTGCTAATATTGCCCATGGTTGTAATAGTGTAAGGGCTACCAAGATGGCTCTAAAGTTAGCTGAATATGTGGTAACTGAAGCAGGATTTGGAGCAGATCTTGGAGCGGAGAAATTCTTTGATATTAAGTGTAGAATGGCAGGTCTTAAACCAGATGCTGTTGTACTTGTAGCCACTGTGAGAGCATTAAAATATAACGGAGGCGTTCCTAAGACTGCGTTAGGAACAGAAAATCTGGAGGCTTTAAAGAAAGGTATCGTAAATCTTGAAAAGCACATTGAGAATCTGCAGAAATTTAAAGTTCCCGTTGTTGTTACTTTGAATAAATTCTTAACTGATTCAGAAGCTGAACTTGAGTATGTTAAGAATTTCTGTGAACAAAGAGGTTGTGAGTTTGCGTTATCTGAGGTATGGGAAAAAGGTGGAGAAGGCGGAATTGAACTTGCAAATTGCGTTATAAAGACCTTAGAAGAGAGAGAAAGCAACTTTACTCCACTATATGAAGATTCCCTATCTATTAGGGAGAAGATTGAGAAGATTGCAACAGAGATTTATGGTGCTGGAGGCGTTACATATGATCCAGCTGCCCTTAAGGCAATTGCTAAGATTGAAGAGATAGGATATGCCAATGCGCCTGTTTGTATGGCAAAGAATCAATATTCCTTGTCTGATGATGCCACGAAGCTTGGTCGTCCTACAAACTTTACTATTAATATCAGAGAAGTTTATGTCTCTGCAGGTGCTGGCTTTGTTGTTGCAATTACAGGTACGGTTATGACTATGCCTGGCCTTCCAAAAGTCCCAGCTGCTGAGGGAATCGATGTAAATGGGGAAGGAAAGATTACTGGATTGTTCTAAATACAATAATAAAACCCCTGTAAAGTTACAGGGGTTTTTCGTACTATAGTTATTTCTCATCGAATGCTTCATCACAGTAAATACAACGATACACACGTTTTTCTCTATTTGTTAGGCAGAAACGATGTGGTAACTCCTGTTCAATGGAGGTAATACATCTTGGATTTTTACATTTGATTATGTTGGTTACCTCAGAAGGCAACTCGGGATTTTTCTTAATGGTAATAATACCATTTTCTATTATGTTTATCGTAAGATGATGATCTAATACTGCTAACATGTTGATGTCAACATTAATAGGTCCTTCAATTTTTATAATATCTTTCTTACCCATTTTGTTACTTTTTGCGTTTTTGATAATCGCTACACAGCAGTCTGACTTTTCTAATTTTAAGTAATGGTAAATATCCATAGATTTACCGGCTTTGATATGGTCAATTACAATTCCATTATTTAATCCACCTATATTTAACATAATTCTACCCCCAATAGCTTCATAATGAGTGCCATTCTAACATATACACCATATTGGGCTTGCTTAAAATAAACAGCCCTTGGATCAGAGTCTACTTCAGTAGATATCTCATTAACGCGAGGAAGAGGATGAAGTACAAGCATATCTTGTTTTGCATATTTCATCTTGGTAGCATCTAAGATAAAACTATCTTTTAATCGGATATAATCGTCCTCATTGAAGAATCGTTCCTTTTGTACTCTTGTCATGTATAATAAGTCAAGGCTTGGCATAACATCATCCAAAACTTGCACTTCTTCATAAGGTATGTTATTGGCGTCTAAAACTTCTTCTCGAATATAAGCAGGAACTCTAAGCTCTTCAGGGGAGATTAATACGAATTTGATATTAGGATAACGAACTAAAGCGTTAATTAGAGAATGAACAGTACGACCAAATTTTAAGTCACCACAAAGGCCAACTGTTAAATTAGATAGTTTACCCTTAAGATTTTTAATGGTTAATAAATCAGTAAGAGTTTGAGTAGGATGGTTATGACCACCATCACCAGCATTGATTACTGGAATAGAAGAATATTTGGCTGCCACAAGAGGGGCACCTTCTTTAGGATGACGAATTGCACATATGTCCGCATAGCATGAGATAACACGTATAGTATCAGCAACACTTTCTCCCTTTGATGCAGAAGAGGAATCAGCAGAGGAAAAACCGAGAATATTGCCACCAAGATTTAACATTGCGGACTCAAAGCTTAATCTTGTTCGAGTACTTGGTTCATAAAATAAAGTGGCTAGTTTTTTACCATCGCATACGTGGGAGTACTTCTTCGGGTCTTTTATTATGTCTTCTGCTAATGATAAAACATCGTTCAGTTCGGTTACGGATAAATCCAAAGGACTTATTATATGTTTCATAGATGCCTCCTTGATATTAAATTTTTCAACTATATATTGTAATATACTGTTGCATTTATTACAATAAGAAAATGAAGAAAATTTTAAAGTTCTATTTGCATCTACATAAGTAAATCTATATAATTAAAAACTAAGAGTTACTACAAATGCAACAGTCATAAGGAGGAAAATATGGTTAAACTATTTAATCAAGGCGCTTTTTTGATAAATGGTGTAGAGCTAGTAGAAGCTACTGCAGATGTTAAAGAGCAATTATTAGCCAAAACCGGAAGTTATATTTCAAAAGAAGAAGCCAAACAAAACACGATAGCCTATAATGTTTTACAGGCTCATAATACTTCTGGTAACATGGAAAAATTAAAAATTAAATTTGATAAATTAGCTTCTCATGATATTACTTTTGTTGGGATTCTACAGACAGCTAGAGCATCAGGTCTTAAAGAATTTCCTGTTCCATATGCACTTACTAATTGTCATAACAGTCTTTGTGCAGTAGGAGGAACAATCAATGAGGATGATCACGTATTTGGTTTGAGTTGTGCAAAGAAATACGGTGGAATCTATGTACCACCTCATCAAGCGGTAATCCACCAATTTGCCAGAGAAATGCTAGCAGAAGGTGGGGCTATGATATTGGGTTCCGATAGCCATACTCGTTATGGAGCATTGGGAACGATGGCAATTGGAGAAGGTGGACCTGAGATTGTAAAACAACTCTTAAGCAGAACCTATGATATTAATTGCCCAGAGGTAGTCGGTGTTTATCTTACTGGAAAGCCTCAAAAAGGAGTTGGACCACAGGATGTTGCCTTAGCTATTATTGGAGTTGTATTTGCCAATGGCTTTGTAAAAAACAAGGTAATGGAATTTATCGGTGATGGTGTACATAATTTAAGTGTAGATTATAGAATTGGTATAGATGTTATGACAACTGAAACTACATGCCTTTCTTCTGTTTGGGTAACAGATGAAATGGTGGAAGAGTTCTATGAGATTCACGGTCGTAAAGAAGCATACAAAGAACTTGCACCAAAAGGTGTGGCATATTACGATGGCATTGTATATGTAGATTTATCTAAAGTAAAACCAATGATTGCTATGCCATTTCATCCTAGTAATGTTTATAGCATTGAAGAATTAAATGCCAATTTATATGATATTTTAGATGAAGTGGAAAAGAAAGCAGCCATTAGTTTGGATAATAAGATTCCTTATAATCTTAAGGATAAGGTTCGAAATGGTCGCCTTTATGTAGAACAAGGAGTAATTGCTGGTTGTGCAGGTGGTGGTTTCGAAAATATTTGTGATGCTGCTGATATTCTAAAAGGAAAATATATTGGCTCAGAAGAATTTTCCTTAAGTGTATATCCAGCTAGTCAACCTATCTTTATGGAGCTTGTAAAAAATGGACGAGTAGCTGATCTTATGGCCACAGGTGCTACAATTCGTACTGCTTTTTGTGGACCATGCTTTGGAGCAGGAGATGTTCCAGCTAATAATGGATTAAGTATACGTCATTCTACAAGAAACTTCCCTAACCGTGAAGGTTCTAAAATTACAAGTGGACAAATTGCTTCTGTTGCACTTATGGATGCTCGTTCTATTGCGGCTACTGCTGCAAACCAAGGTTACTTAATACCAGCAACGGATCTAGATGTTAACTTTACAAAACCAAAGTACTTCTTTGATAAAACAATTTATGACAACAGGGTTTATGATGGAACTGGAAAGGCAATGACAGATGCGCCAATTAAATTTGGCCCTAATATTGTGGATTGGCCTAAGATGGTTAGTCTTACAGACGATTTAATACTGAAGGTAGTATCTGTGATTCACGACCCGGTTACAACAACAGATGAGTTAATTCCATCAGGAGAGACTTCCTCTTATCGTTCCAATCCACTTGGTTTAGCAGAGTTTACCTTATCTAGAAAGGACCCTGCTTATGTTGGAAGAGCAAAAGAAATTCAAAAGGCAGAGAAAGCTCGTGTTGCTGGAGAAGATATCTTTGACGCAAATAGTGAGCTTACTACAGTTGTAGAAACTATTAATCAACAATTTACATGTGACATTTCAAATACTGAAATTGGCAGTGTAATCTATGCGGTAAAACCAGGAGACGGCTCTGCAAGAGAGCAAGCTGCTAGTTGCCAAAAGGTACTGGGTGGACTTGCAAACATTGCAAAGGAATATGCAACAAAACGATATCGTTCTAATCTTATAAATTGGGGTATGCTTCCTTTTGTATTAGATGGTGATTTGCCATTTGATAATGGAGATTATATTTTTATAAAGGATATTAAAAAGGTCATTGCAAATAACGAATCAAGTGTAAAGGCTTATGTAGTGAAGGAAGAACTAGTACCTTTTGATTTAAGCTTAGGTGAATTAACAGAAGATGAGAGAACTATTATACTAGAGGGTTGTCTTATTAATTACTATAAATCAGGTAATTAATTATACGTAGTAAAAGGCTGTTGTATATGTACATACAACAGCCTTTTACTACGTGGACAAAAGTATCCTTGAATAATTATGTGATTAAGGTTATTCCTTAAGATCTATGGCGCTAACAGGACAACCATCTCTTGCATCTTCTGCTTCACTTACTAAATCTTCAGGAATATCGTCATCAATTGCCTCTGCTTTATCATCTTCATCAAAGTGAAAAACATCAGGGCAGGTTGAAGGACATAAGCCACAGGAAATACAAGTATCTTTATTAACAAATGCTTTCATAATAAACCTCCTTTTATACGACAATATTATTATATGTATCATAAGTACTCTTATACAACTAAAATAATCCATTATTTGTAATAATACAAGCATATAGGGTAGTGTAAAAATAATTATTAAAATTGTTAATTTTTTATTAATATGCTATAATAAATTATCGATTAAATTGTATGGAGGTTTATGATGGACGAGGGTTATAGTCAACAAATGAGACGTTTTTGTACAAACTGTGGTGTTCCATTTAACGAGGGGCAGCTTTTTTGCCAGAATTGTGGCAATAGATTAGTAGAACCTACTGCTTCGTGGCAGCAGCCTCAGGTAGAAGAACCTGTGAAGACATGGGAACAACCTGTAGAGACATGGCAGCAACCTCAAGGAGAAGTGCCTGGACAACCTTGGCAGCAGCCTCAGGTAGAAGAACCTGTGAAGACATGGGAACAACCTGTAGAGACATGGCAGCAACCTCAAGGAGAAGTAGCTGGACAACCTTGGCAGCAACCTCTAGTAGAAGAACCTGCAAAAACATGGGAACAACCTAGTACAGCTTGGCAGCAACCTCAGGGAGAAACACCTGGACAACCTTGGCAACAGCCTCAGGGAGAAGCACCTGGACAACCTTGGCAGTATAACTATGGACAAACGAATCAACAGCAGTTTTATTATGGTGAACAAGAACCTATGCCAGGTCAGAATACACCTAATCAAGGCATGGTACCTCCAAATGGATCTAACATAAATCAAATGCAAGCAAAATCTCCAATGGATCCTAAAAAGAAGAAAAAACGAATTATTCTTTTCTCCAGTCTTGGTGCAGCATTTCTTGCTTTAATAGCAGTAGGAATATTTTTACTTTATTACTTTTCTTTTACTAGAATTAATGCATCTGAAATTTATAAAGTTACATATGAAGGAGTAAACACTAAAGGAAGAGCTGATATACGATTGGATGAAGGAAGCGAAGAAATTGCTGATTTAATAGAAGATACTATTGAAGACGGGGACTTACAATTAGCATTTCTTATTTCCTCTCTTGATTTTGATGTAGAGGATAATGAAGACTTATCAAATGGTGACAAGATTAAAGTTACCCTAGATTATGATCAAGAAGAATTTGACGATTATAAGATTAAGTTTTCTAATACAACATTTGAACTCACTGTAGAAGGCTTACAAGATGCAAGTGAGTATGATTTATTCAAAGACCTTACCGTTAGCTTTGAAGGTGTAGATGGGTACGGTATAGCAAGTATTGATAACTCTAACCTAGATTCTTTTGCTTATATGTATGTTCATTATAATCTAAAAGAGGATTCTTCTACCTTAAAGAATGGAGATACAGTTACAGTGGTAGCAAATGTATCTGAGAGTGATTTGAGTGACAATGGATATACAACTAGTGTTTTTGAAAAAGAGTATACAGTAGAAGGCCTAAAAGAAGTTGAAAGCTATGATGTCTTTAGAGATATTCAGCTAGTTTATGAAGGTGTTTCACCAAACTTATCTGTTAGTGTAGATAGTTCAGGTTGTGAAGATGATATAAGAAATAATGTATATTTTTATATCGATGATTACACAAATAAAAAAAATGGAGACACAGTCACTGTTAAAGCAGAATTTAATGTTGATTACATGAGGCAATTAGGGTATGACATTACCGAAGAAACCAGAGATTATGTAATCGAAAATCAAGGAGAATTAATAAGTGAAGTAAAACCTGAGGCTGTTAATAGTTTGGATGAAGGAATTGCTAATGTGCTTACTCCTTGGATGACAGCCAATGGGGATGGTTATATTTATGAAACCAATATTACTTCTACCTATGGAGATGGTTATGTTCTTTCTGATGTAAAAAATGAGCTTACAAATCGTTACTTTGCTGTAAAACCAGATGATGATCCTTATAATATATATGCTGTAATAAATAAATGTACTTATACGGTTGCAAATAGCGTTAATAATGATACCAAGACTATAGAACTTTACATTTTAGTTTCCTTAAACAATGTTGCATCTGCGATAGATGGAACTTATACTTATACGACTCCAGAGACCTATTTGTATTCAGACGATATTAATAAGTTAATTGAATCAATAAATCAAACTGGTTATAGTTTTAGTGAAGTAAAGGCTGATCAATAAGTGTTCATAAAGATGCCAAAATACATTTCGTTGCATACAATATTACAAGAATATGTAAGGAGAATAGTATGTCATACGAAGTATATTTGGATGCCGGTCATGGTGGCTACGACATAGGGGCCACTTATAATGATAGAAAAGAAAAGGATGACAACCTTAAATTGGCATTAGCAGTTGGAAATGAACTTAGAAAAAGAGGTATTGAAACGGAGTTTACTAGGGTAAATGACGTATATCAGAGTCCTAATGAGAAGGCACAGATAGCAAATGCGGATGATGCAGACTTATTTGTTTCATTGCATAGAAGTTCTAGTCCTTTACCTAATACAAACAGTGGTGTAAGTAGTGTTATTTTTAGTTCAGGTGATGACAAAGAACAGCTTGCTCAGCAAATCAATACTAATTTAGAGAAGGTCGGTTTTAAGAATGAGGGTATTGATGTAAAACCTAATTTGACAGTATTAAGAAAAACGAATATGCCAGCTCTTCTAGTAGATGTAGGATATATAAATACTGATTCTGATAATAAAATATTTGATCAGCAATTTAATAATATTGTTGGTGGAATAGCAGATGCAATCGAAAAATACGTCCGTAATAAAGAAGGGACAAAAACTGAAGTTAGCTATACTATTCAGGTAGGGTTATTTAGAGATTACCAGAATGCAGTTAATCTACAAAACAAATTATTAGATGAAGGATTTAATGCTATCATTGAGCCTATGGGAGGTTACACGGCTGTTTTGGTTGGCAACTTCTCGTCTATCGACGAAGCAGAGAAGTTTGAAGATAAGCTAACCAATGAAGGTTATGAAACATTTGTAATTGAACGTTAGAATTTTAGAGGCATTCATAGACATTAAGCATGTCATGACTGCCTCTAAAATATATCTTTCAAATTATAGAGAAGTGATATACAATACATATAGATTATGTAATGTGAAACACGATTTAATAAAACTTGAATGGAGTGAGATAATGGCTCAGATAATTGATGGTAAGATGATTTCAGCCATGATAAAAGAAGAGTTGAAGGAAAAGGTTACGGGCCTGAATGGACAAGGTATTCAAATCACCTTGGCTGTAATTCAGGTAGGGAATGATCCAGCCTCTACTGTCTATGTAAACAATAAGAAAAAAGCTTGTGAATTTATAGGTATTCGGTCCTTATCCTATGAGTTAAAAGAAGAGACTACCGAAGAAGAATTAATTGCTTTGGTAGAGCAATTAAACCAAAGAGAGGATGTAAATGGGATTTTAGTACAACTTCCACTTCCTAAGCATATTGATGAAGACCTTATTATAAAGACAATATCACCTAAAAAAGATGTAGATGGCTTTCATCCTATGAATGTTGGAGCTTTGAATATTGGTCAACCAGGATTTGTATCTTGTACTCCAGCAGGGGTAATTGAGCTATTAAAACGTTCTAATATCAGTATCGAAGGTAAGGAATGTGTCGTGGTTGGAAGAAGTAATATTGTCGGTAAACCTATGTCTGCCCTGTTAATTCGAGAAAATGGCACAGTAACCATCTGTCATTCTAGAACTAAAAATCTTACTGAGGTAACAAAAAGAGCTGATATTCTTGTAGTTGCTATAGGTAAACCTAAATTTATAACATCAGAATATGTAAAAGATGGGGCTGTAGTTATCGATGTAGGAATGCATCGTGATGAGAATAATAAGCTTTGTGGTGATGTGGATTATGAGAATGTAGTTAATAAAGTGAGTGCCATTACTCCTGTACCAGGTGGGGTAGGACCAATGACAATTGCTATGTTAATGAACAATTGTGTAGAATCTATTAAATTACAGTAAATGATGTAAAAAAGGAGAGCTTATGCTTTTTACGGAGGAAATATATTTTAAAAAGGATTT
>JAEZQN010000169.1 GCA_023441145.1 Bacillota bacterium | reverse complement strand
TTAGCCTAGGTGTATCTGAAAAATCAATAGATTCATGTGAAATAGACTTTGATGCATGGCTAAATGGCTTTGGTAAAGTAGAAGATAGTGTTAGGAAGACAGTAAATTGTCTTCGTAAGCATCCGCTAATGCCTAGTACTGTAGTGATTAGTGGCTATGTGATAGATATTAAAACTGGAAGATTAACTCCAGTATTGCGAAAATAAACAGTATCTTATCCCTTTTATAAATAAAAAAGTATTTCTACTAGTTGTAATGTATATATTTAGAAAATATTTTTCTAATACGAATTAAAAAGACGAAATATTATGCTTATTCTATGTTTTTTCGAAGATGTTACTGTAATTATTCTGATAAGAAATACCTCTTTTTTTCGTTATTTTGATATGTTAGAATACTGTATGTAGTATCTAGTACATAATAAATATGTCACGAAAGGCAGGAATTAGTTATTGACATCACTTGTGAAATGTATTAGGATATAATTAAAAATAGAACATTCGTTCGTATTAAAGGAGAGTTACCATGGTTAAAGATCAGAATAAATTAAAAGCGTTAGAATCTGCTCTGGCACAGATAGAGAAGCAATACGGTAAAGGTTCTGTAATGAAATTAGGTGATAACAATGCTCATATGAGTATTGAGACAATTCCTACAGGTTCTTTAAGCTTAGATATTGCCCTTGGCCTAGGTGGAGTTCCTAAGGGGAGAATTATTGAGGTATATGGACCGGAATCTAGTGGTAAGACAACAGTAGCCTTACATATGGTTGCTGAGGTACAAAAAAGAGGCGGTATTGCAGGCTTTATTGATGCTGAGCATGCACTAGATCCTGCTTATGCTAAGAATATTGGTGTTAACATTGATGAATTATATATTTCTCAGCCAGATAATGGTGAACAGGCTTTAGAGATTACTGAAACAATGGTTCGTTCTGGAGCTATTGACATCGTAATCGTTGACTCTGTTGCCGCATTAGTTCCTAAGGCAGAGATTGATGGTGATATGGGTGATTCTCATGTTGGTCTTCAAGCAAGATTAATGTCACAAGCACTTCGTAAATTAACAGCTGTTATCAGCAAGTCTAATTGTATTGTAATTTTCATTAACCAGCTTCGTGAAAAGGTTGGTATTATGTTTGGTAATCCAGAAACTACCACAGGTGGTAGAGCCTTAAAGTTCTATTCCTCCATTCGTCTAGATGTTAGAAGAATAGAATCCCTAAAGCAATCTGGTGAATTCGTAGGTAGTAGAACAAGAGTTAAGGTAGTAAAGAATAAGATTGCACCTCCTTTTAAAGAAGCTGAATTTGATATTATGTTTGGACAAGGTATTTCAAGAGAGGGCGATATTCTAGATTTAGCTGCTAATGAAGATATTATTATTAAAAGTGGAGCTTGGTATGCTTACAATGACGCAAAGATTGGTCAAGGTCGTGAGAATGCAAAGCAGTACTTAAAAGAGAACCCTACCATTATGCAAGAAGTAGAACAGAAGGTTCGTGATAAATATGGCCTCGAGTCTAGTCCGGTAATGTTAACAAAACCGGCAGAAGCTAAAGAGGAAGAGTAGATTCTAAGGATATTATAGTCATTGTTTTCGACTATAATATCCTGTTTTGTATAACCAATTTATTTTTAGGGAAGATTCAGTAAAGGGATTAGGAAAATGCAAATTAGTCATATTGAAGAAGTAGATAAAAAGAGAAGAAAAGTATTTATAGATGGCAATGAAGCATTTACCTTATATTCAAATGAGATCTATAAATACAGGCTCGAGAAGGATACTTTAGTATCCTTGGCATTATATGAAGAAATTATGGCAGTACTTAATAAACGTGCCAAACTTAAGGTTATGGATTATTTAAAGCAATCTGACAAAACGGAAAAAGAATTAAGGGTGAAGCTTAGGAGGGCACATTTTACGGATATTAGTATTGATGTGGCCATAGAATATGTAAAAAACTTTGGTTATCTTGATGATGTAAGGTATACCTTGAATTACATTCGTCTAAAAAAAGGTTCAAAAAGCAAACAAGTAATTGAGTTTGAATTAAAGAACAAAGGAATTGACTCTGCAGTAATTAAGGAATCAATGGATCAAGAATATGGTAGAGATTCTGAACTTACTGCAATTAAAAAACTAATTGAAAAGAAATGTAATGATATTAATAAACTTGATAACGAAAAGAAAACAAAATTGATTGCCTCTATGTGTCGCAAGGGGTTTTCATATGAAAACATAAGAAAATGTATGGCTATCATGGAAGAGAATAATGAATACTAATAATTCATCTGTTCCGATTTTGTTTTGATTACCGCACTTTATAAACAGGAAGATTTCGATTTTGGTCGTATTAATTGACAAATTGCATAAAATTCCAATTACAATACTTGACATAATAGTGAATTCATTATAAAATTTTATTGTTGTATAATGTACAATGAAAACTAAATAAGGAGGTGCTCCTGTGGATAATCCTGTTTTGATTATAGTAGGTGCTATTGTACTAATGGTCCTGACAGCTCTTATTTCTTGGAAGACTGCAATTACACACCGCAAGAAGATTGTGGAAGCTAAGCTTGGCAGTGCTGAAGAGAAAGCTAGAGAAATCATAGATGAAGCTTTAAAAACAGCTGAAACTAAGAAACGAGAAGCTCTTCTCGAAGCGAAGGAAGAATCCTTGCGTACTAAGAATGAATTAGAGAAAGAGACTAAGGAACGTAGAACAGAGCTACAACGCTATGAAAAAAGAGTTCTAACTAAAGAAGAGACTTTAGATAGAAAAACTGAAGCACTAGAAAAGAAAGAATCTAAGCTTGCTGTTAAAGAAAATGAGTTAGATAAGCTTAAATCAGAAGTGGAAGACCTCCACGAAAAACAGCTACAAGAGTTAGAGAAAATTTCTGGACTGACCTCCGAACAAGCAAAAGAATATCTTTTAAAGACTGTTGAAGATGAAGTAAAACATGAAACTGCAAAATTAGTAAAAGAATTAGAAAATCGAGCAAAAGAAGAAGCAGATAAGAAGGCAAAAGACTTTGTTGTCACTGCTATTCAAAAGTGCGCTGCTGATCATGTAGCTG
>JAEZQN010000042.1 GCA_023441145.1 Bacillota bacterium | reverse complement strand
TAAGATCCTTAAGTAGGACACGCTTCGCTATAAGATAAAAAGACAAAAAGATCGACAAAGGGATGTCGTCTTTTTGTCTTTTAGTATCTTATCTGCAATGCAAGCATTGCAGTCCTACTTAAGGAGTTGTAGTTTATGCTCTGTAATTAATAAAGCAATATTGTGTATGGACGCCATAACCAGGTCTAAGTACCAACGTGATCAAACAGCCTTCCATGGAATTACTATTCGCTGCCTATGGTTTTTGTGGCTAAGTTTTAGTGTGGTTTAGGGCATGATAGAAATAATGTTTAATTACAGTAGGTAGTGTACTTTATAAGATCCTTAAGTAGGACACGCTTCGCTATAAGATAAAAAGACAAAAAGATCGACAAAGGGATGTCGTCTTTTTGTCTTTTAGTATCTTATCTGCAATGCAAGCATTGCAGCCCTACTTAAGGAGTTATCGTCTATGCTCTGTAATTAATAAAGCAATAAAGTGTGTGGCTAAGTTTTAGTGAGGTAAGCCTCTTTACTGGTTTCTTATTACATGATATGATAATGTAAAATGTTGATAAGATTGGAGAGTAACCAGAATGCCAAGTAAATATTATGCAGTAAGAAAAGGAAGACAGACTGGTATTTTTTATTCTTGGCCGGAGTGTCAGAATCAGATAAACGGTTATAGTGGGGCAGAGTACAAAAGCTTTAAGACTGAGACTGAGGCGAAGGATTACCTGGCAGGAGGGATTAAGAGAAACATAGGGGAGTGTGCGCCTGAGGACATGGCGGTGGCCTATGTAGATGGTAGCTATCATGTAGGGACTGGGGAGTATAGCTATGGGGCAGTCCTAATGTATAGGGGCAAGGAATATGAATATAGTGAAAAGGGACAAGATATGTCTTTATCAGATATGCGTAATGTAGCTGGAGAAATCCTTGGAGCCAGAAAGATGATGGAGTTTTGTGTGATACATGGTATTACTAGGTTGGCTTTATATTATGACTATGAGGGCATAGAAAAATGGTGTACAGGTGCCTGGCAAGCAAAAAAACCTGGAACAATAGCCTATAAACAAGCATATGACGAGATGAAAGATAAACTTTATGTTGAGTTTCATAAAGTTGCTGCCCACACTGGAGTGGAACTTAATGAGAGAGTAGATTTATTAGCGAAAAAGGCGCTAGGTTTATAAAGTTGAATAGAAACTAGGGCTATTCCTTATAATAATATTGCATATGTATCCAAGAATACTATTATAAGGAGTGGAGTAAATGTCAGTGGATTTTCAAGATAGTGAGACCAAAGTAAATCTAATGAGAGCTTTTGCAGGTGAAAGTCAGGCTAGAATGCGCTATATTTTAGCAGCAGAAGAGGCAAAAAAACAGAATCATCAAGTGGTAGAGAAGGTATTCAAATACACAGCTGCCCAAGAGGCTGAGCACGCTGAGGCTTTTTATAAGTTTTTAGAGCCAGCGGCTAAGTCTACAATTCACATAGATGGTGGTTATCCAGTAGACATTAGTAAGAATATAGTTGAGTTACTTCGCATGGCCAATCATAATGAGATGGAAGAGTATGAAGATGTATACAAAACCTTTTCAGAGAAGGCAAAGGAAGAAGGTTTCGCAAAGATTGCTGCGACCTTTAAGATGATTGCAGAAGTGGAAAGGATTCATGGAGAGAGGTTTGGAAAACTGGCAGATCTAATGGAGAAGAATCAGCTTTATGTTTCAGAGGTACAGACTACCTGGGTATGCTTAAATTGTGGCTATATCCATGAAGGAACTTCAGCCCCTGCTAGATGCCCAGTATGCGATGTAGATCAGGGTTATTTTATTCGATTTGAATTATCCCCTTATGAACCGATTGGTAAAGTGGGAGTTTCAGAATAAGAGTAAATAGGATAGTTAGTATGGAGGCGCATATGATATAGTAGTACTATATTGTATGTGCTTTATTAAGGATAGAAAGGTGGAAGTTTATGATACAGATTTATTATGGAGACGGGAAAGGAAAGACGACAGCAGCAATTGGACAGGCTATTCGAGCAGCAGGTGCTGGAATGCTTGTTACCATGGTACAATTTTTAAAAGGAAGCCCAACTGCAGAGCTTGAGGTATTAAGTAGAATTCCTGAGATTACAGTATTACGTAATGAGTTGGACCTTGGGTTTACGAATCAAATGAGTGAAAAGGGAAAAGAACAAGCGCTGATGATGCATAATGTGAATCTACTTACGGCCATTGATATGATTAATCAAAAGAAATGCGATATGCTAATTTTAGATGAGTTACTTACCACCTATGACCTTGGTTTAGTTGATAAAAATATGGTGCATACACTATTAGAGATGCGTCCAAAGGAATTAGAGATTGTATTGACTGGGCATAAAGAAGTTTCTTACTTTGTGGAGCAAGCAGATTATATCACCAATATGAAAAAGGAAAAACATCCATTTGATAAGGGTTTTTCTGCAAGGCATGGAATTGAATATTAACTAAAAAAATATTAGGTTTTTGTGGGTAAATTCAGTTGTTTATGATATAATAGAAAGAGAATATATCTTAGCCTTTTGTAAATTATACATAAATAGGGAGGCCAATGCATGAAGAAAAAATGTTATGATTTTAGTCCAGATGTTTTAAGTATGATATTAACTGCCATTTTTACTGGTATTACTGCGGTGTTGATGTTTTTTTCTATGGATTTTAAAGAAGGCCTAACTTTTGCATCATTAACCCAAAGAAAGGGTTTTCTATTCACACCAGCGGGTTTTCTCATTGTATTAGCCTGTATTGCGGTTCTTGTACTAGCTTTTATCTCTATAAGACACCAAGAGTGTACAGCATATATGATGCTTCCTATTAGTGTAGCTGGAATTCTCTTTGCACTACGCTTTGTATTAATTCAAGGAGATATATCTTTATTGCTTGAGCTTCCAGTTGCAGAGATATGCATTGCCTTAGTACGGGGACTTTTGGGGCTTTTAGTGATTGTATTATTATTTCTACTAGTTACCAATGTAGTATCAGATAAAAGATATCTGATGATTGCATTAGTAGTTTGCATAGCATGGGATTTTGGTACTGAAGGGTATTTAAGCTCTCAAGTAGCAAATAGGCTTCTATACTTAGAGGACAGTAGTCAGGTTAACATAATGCTTAGTCAGATTGCCTATTATTTTTCAGTAATCTTTTTTACCTTTAACATTAAGCCAGTGTATGAAGGAAATAGTTTTATAGCAAAAAAAATGAACCAAACATGAATTAATATTCACAATAATGTATAAATATAAATAATAAACTGTAGAGGGAAGTATAGATTCTTCTACAGTTTATTTTTTGTTGCATAGGCACTTGTGCTATGATGGTATGTATAAAATTCCTTTATGACCCACACTAGATGAAGGATTTCACAAGGGGAATTTTCTGTTATGATAAAATATAGTTTTAGTCTATTTGGTAAAAACAGTATATTTTAGCGTAATGTTGATGATAAAGTTATATTCCAACCCTTTAGTCAAAATTTAGTAAAGATATTTAGTCATAAGCTAGACTCATTAGAAACCGCTTACTTATTAGCATGAACACTTAATAAATAACAAAAAAAGTAACTTCTAATGGAAGCAAAATAAAAATTAATAAATTTACGATAAAAATGAATAATTATACTTGATTATTTTCCGAATTGCGTTATAATCTAATTGTTCAGTACGGCGAACCGAAATTGCAGTACTACATAGAAAGAAATCAGTATACATAATAGTAGTAACGATATAAAAAGGGAGAAAAAAAATGAAAAAGAAATTAGTTAGTTTACTATTGATTACAACAATGATAGCAGCTCTTGCTGGTTGTGGTACCAAATTAGAATCTGCAGGAGGTTCAGAAAAGAAAACGCTTGTTATGGCAACAAATGCAGAATTCCCACCATATGAATATAAGGAAGGGGATAAGATCGTAGGTATCGACGTTGAGATTGCAGAGGCAATTGCAGAAGAATTAGGAATGAAGTTAGAAATTGAGGATATTGCCTTTGATTCCATCATTCCAGAAGTAGTATCCGGAAAAGCAGATATGGGTGTTGCGGGCATGACAGTTACTCCTGATAGAGAGGAGAGCGTTAATTTTAGTGACCCTTATACAACAAGTGCACAAGTAATTATTGTAAAGGAAGATAGTGATATCACTACTCCAGAGGCATTAGAAGGAAAGACTGTTGGGGTTCAATTAGGAACAACAGGTGATATCTATGGGGCCGATATTAAGGATGTAACTCTGGAACGTTACAATAAGGGAGCAGATGCGGTTCTTGCTTTGACACAAGGTAAGGTAGATGCAGTTATTATCGATCGTCAGCCAGCTAAGGTGTTCGTAGAGAAGAATGAAGGTATTAAGATTGTTGACAAAGAGTTTACTTTAGAGGATTATGCCATTGCGATTGATAAGGATAATACAGAATTATTAACTAAAGTAAATAAGGCATTAGCTACTTTAAAGGAATCAGGAAAGCTTCAAGAAATCATTGATAAATACATTAAGTAACATAAAAAACACAGAGTAGGTAGATCGTATGTATTTGAATATTATAGACTCATTTAATAAAATGTTAGATAGCCTTAAGGACCAATTTTACCTTAATTTTATCAAGGATGATAAGTGGAAGTATCTTGTAGATGGATTAAAGATTACTCTTTTAGTTACCTTCTTTGCAGTACTCCTTGGTATCATAATTGGTTTTCTTGTGGCTAGTGTTCGTGCAACCTACGATAAGACAAAGCCAGGATTACTCTTAAAGCTTCTCAATGGTATTTGTAAGGTGTACCTAACGGTAATTCGAGGAACTCCTGTAGTAGTTCAGCTGCTGATTATCTATTTTGTAATCTTTGGTTCTGTGAGAATTAGCAAGGTATTAGTTGCGGTTATTGCATTTGGTATTAATTCTGGTGCCTATGTGGCTGAGATAGTAAGAGGTGGCATTATGTCCATCGATGCAGGCCAATTTGAAGCGGGAAGAAGTATTGGCTTTACATATGTTCAAACCATGCGTTATATCATCATTCCACAGGCAATCCGTAATATTTTACCTTCCCTAGGGAATGAATTTATTGTACTCCTTAAGGAGACCTCTGTTGCCGGTTTTATTGCCTTAGAGGATTTGACTAAGGGTGGAGATATTATTAGGAGTATTACATATTCTCCGTTTATGCCTCTTATTGCAGTAGCATTAATCTATTTAGTGTTAGTAATGTTATTTTCCTATTTGGTAGGAAGGCTTGAAAGGAGATTAAACAATGGAAGACGTTAATGTATCTTTTGACTCCTATATAAATGAGGAAGCTTTAATTGAGGTAAAAGAGTTAAGTAAGAAGTTTACCTCTACCATAGCCTTGGATGAAGTTAATCTAACCATAAAAAAAGGTGAAGTAGTATGTATCATTGGACCTTCTGGCTCTGGTAAGAGTACCTTACTAAGATGTCTAAATCGTTTGGAAGAGCCAACCTCTGGTTCTGTTTGGTTTGAAGGTAAGAATCTACTTGATAAAAAGGTGAATATTAATACCCATCGTCAGAAGATGGGAATGGTATTCCAACATTTTAATTTATTTCCGAATATGACTATTCTTAAGAATTTGACTATTGGACCAAAGAAACTTCTTCACCTTACGGATGAGGAAGCCAATAAACGTGCCATGGAGATGTTAAAGAGGGTAGGTCTAGAGGACCGAGCAGATACGTATCCTGAGTTACTTTCAGGTGGTCAGAAACAGAGGATTGCCATTGTACGTGCCCTTTGCATGAACCCTGATGTAATGTTATTTGATGAGCCAACTTCTGCTCTTGATCCAGAGATGGTTGGGGAAGTTCTTGAGGTAATGAGAGAGCTAGCAAAGGAAGAGATGACCATGGTAGTAGTTACCCATGAAATGGGCTTTGCCAAAGAGGTAGCCACTCGTGTGATCTTTATGGATCAGGGACAAATCATTGAAGAGAACACACCAAAGGAATTATTTGAACGTCCACTAAGTGAAAGGCTACAAAGCTTTTTAGCAAAGGTATTATAAATTAAAGTATCGCATCAACTTGGTGCGATACTTTTTTATTACATAGACTAACTATGTCAAATACTTTTTTGAGAAGTTAGTTAAGTATATTATTTTTGGACATTGATAATGGCATGACAAATAAAGCACCCAATATAGCTGCTTTGAAAAAATGCATAGAATAAT
>JAEZQN010000356.1 GCA_023441145.1 Bacillota bacterium | reverse complement strand
ATGTGATTGCTACTGACCATGCACCACATGGGAAAGAGGAAAATGACCAGACCATAGATAAGGCACCATTTGGCATTGTTGGTCTAGAAACTGCATTTTCCCTAGGAGTAACAGAGCTGGTGAATAAGGGATACTTAAGTAAGCTTCAATTAGTGGAGAAAATGAGTACGAACCCAGCAAAAGTTCTTGGAGTTAACAAAGGAACTCTTAAAGAGGGAAGCCCTGCTGATCTTGTATTAGCAGATTTTGAGAAAGAAATAACCATTGATGCAAGTAATTTTGCTTCAAAGGGAAAGAATACACCATTTGATGGCCGCAAGGTCTTTGGCCAAGTGGAAATGACCATTTGCGATGGAAAGATTGTCTATCAAATATAACAGATAAGGAGAGAGTAAACCATGATTAACAAATTAGTGAAGAAGATTCAAGAAAACAAAGCTCCCATTGTAGTAGGATTAGATCCAATGTTATCCTATATCCCTGAGTTTATTAAAAAAGAAGCTTATGCACAAAAGGGTGAAACCTTAGCTGGAGCAGCAGAAGCAATTTGGAAGTTCAACAAAGGAATCGTGGATGCTACCTATGATATAATTCCTGCGGTAAAGCCTCAGATTGCTATGTATGAACAGTTTGGAATAGAAGGTCTTATGGCTTATAAAAAGACCATAGACTATTGTAAAGAGAAGGATTTAATTGTCATTGGAGATATCAAACGTGGAGATATTGGCTCCACTTCCGAAGCCTACGCAGCTGGTCATCTTGGTAAGGTAACGGTTGGAAGTAAGGTATATGCTGGCTTTGATGAGGACTTCGCCACATTAAATCCGTACATGGGTTCTGACGGGGTAAAGCCATTTATTAAGGTTTGCAAAGAAGAGAAGAAAGGCATCTTTGTTCTTGTAAAAACATCTAATAAATCCAGTGAAGAACTACAGGACTTAGAGGTAAATGGAAAGCCAATCTATGAGATCGTTGGAGAATTAGTGGCTTCCTGGGGCGAAGAATGCATGGGAGATACTTATAGTTATGTAGGTGCTGTAGTAGGAGCAACCTATCCTGAGATGGGTAAAGTATTACGCCATATTATGCCGAAGACCTATATCTTAGTTCCAGGTTATGGCGCACAGGGTGGAAAAGGTGCAGACTTGGTACATTTCTTCGACAAAGATGGCTTAGGAGCAATCGTAAACTCCTCTCGTGGTATTATTGCAGCTTATAAACAAGCTGGTTATGAAAAGTATGGAGAGACAGGATATGCAGATGCTTCTAGACAGGCTGTACTAGATATGAAGGCAGATATTATGGGTGCCCTAGCTTCTAAATAGTTAATGATGAGAAATAGAACAATGAAGAATTAAGGATAGGAGAATAAGATGTCAAATACGGTAAAAAAGACGGTTATTATCACTCGTGCAGAGCAGATACAAGAAGATATCTATAGTATGTGTATACAGGATGAGCAAATGGCTAGCAGTGCAAAGCCAGGACAGTTTGTTGATCTGTATTGTAATGACGGAAGCAGATTACTACCAAGACCTATCAGTATTTGTGAGATTGACAAAGAGAAGAATACACTTCGTCTCGTATATCGTGTGGTTGGAAAAGGAACCAAAGAGTTCTCCAACCTTCATGCAGGTGCCAGTATCAATGTGTTGGGACCTTTGGGCAATGGCTTTACCATTGAAGGAAGTAAGGCACTGCTGATTGGAGGAGGCATAGGGATTCCACCAATGCTTGAGTTAGCCAAGACCTTATGTAAACAGGACATCAAGGTACAGGTTGTGTTAGGTTATCGTGACGTTTTATTCTTACACCAAGAATTCCAGGCTTATGGTAAGGTATACATCTCCACCGAAGATGGAAGCTATGGAACTAAGGGCAATGTTATTGATGCAATTAAGGAACATAACCTTACAGCAGATGTGATTTATGCCTGTGGCCCAACGCCTATGTTAAAAGGAGTAAAAGCTTATGGGCTAGAACATGAGATTACTACCCAGTTATCATTAGAAGAGAAAATGGCTTGTGGGGTAGGGGCTTGTCTTGGCTGTGTGTGCAAGACAAAGGATATTAACCCAAAAACCCAAGTAAATAATAAAAGAATTTGCAAAGATGGTCCTGTATTCTATGCACAGGAGGTGGAATTATAATGAACACTAGTGTGAATTTCGCAGGAGTAACCCTTAAGAATCCGGTCCTCACTGCCTCAGGAACCTTCGGCTCTGGCAAAGAGTATGCCGAGTTTGTTGATTTAAATCGCCTAGGTGGAGTTGTAACAAAGGGTGTTGCGAATATTCCATGGGCAGGAAATCCAACTCCAAGGGTAGCAGAAACCTATGGTGGTATGTTAAATGCCATTGGATTACAAAACCCAGGAATTGATGTATTTGTGAAAAATGACATTCCATTTTTGAAGCAGTTTGATACCAAAATCATAGTAAATGTTTGTGGGAAATCTCTTCAGGATTATTGTGAAGTTGTGGAACGATTAGCTGAAGAAGACGTTGATTTATTAGAAATCAATATCAGTTGTCCCAATGTAAAGGAAGGCGGAATTGCCTTTGGACAAAAAGCTGAGCTAGTGGAGACTATCACAAAGGAACTAAAGAAGCTTGCAAAGCAGCCTGTCATTATGAAGCTTAGTCCCAATGTAACGGACATTACAGAGATGGCAAGGGCAGCAGAAGCTGGTGGAGCAGACGGACTTTCCTTAATCAATACCTTAACAGGGATGAAGATTGATGTTAATAAAAGAGCCTTTGCCTTAGCCAATAAAACAGGCGGATTGTCAGGCCCAGCTATAAAACCAATCGCTGTTCGTATGGTATATCAAGTAGCTTCTGCAGTAAAGCTTCCAATCCTTGGTATGGGTGGAATTATGAATGCAGAGGATGCCTTGGAATTTATTATGGCTGGAGCAACAGCTATTAGTGTAGGAACTGCCAATTTTGTAAATCCATATGCCACAGTAGAGGTTATAGATGGTATCGAAGCATATATGCGACAACACCAGATTGAAGATATTAATGAATTAATTGGTTGTGTGAAATAGGGAGGAAAAGGACATGGAACAGTACAAGCAGGAGTTTATTGAATTTATGGTAGAGTGTGGGGTTCTTCGTTTTGGAGACTTTGTTACTAAAAGCGGAAGAAAGACACCATTTTTTGTGAATACAGGTTTTTATCGTACAGGTGCTCAGTTAAGAAAGTTAGGAGAGTATTATGCTAAGGCTATTGATAATGCCTTTGGTTTAGATTTTGACGTATTATTTGGACCAGCTTATAAAGGGATTCCTCTTAGTGTAGCCACTTCTATGGCCATTGATGAGCAATATGGTAAAGAAATCAAGTATTGCTCTAATCGTAAGGAAGAAAAGGACCATGGAGATACTGGTATCCTTCTAGGAAGTCCTATTGCTGATAAGGATAAAGTCGTAATTATCGAAGATGTTACCACTGCAGGAACTTCTATTCTAGAGACACTTCCTATTCTAAGAGCCCAAGGTGATGTAGAGGTTTGTGGCTTAGTCGTTAGTGTAGATCGTTGTGAAAGAGGACAGGGAGAGAAGAGTGCTCTAGCTGAAATCTCTGAAAACTTCGGTATTAACACAACAGCTATCGTTACAATGAAAGAAGTTGTAGAATATCTTTACAATCGCCCAATTAATGGTACAATAGTAATAGATGATGCCATTAAGCAGGCAATCGATGATTATTATAAATTGTATGGTGTGCAATAACGAATTGTAGGGAATAGTATAAAGTAATGGAGGTTTTGCTATGGAAGAGAAGGTTTATAAGACATTGAATTCCACTGGTAAGCTAAGTATCATATTTGGCATTCTTACCATTGTACTTATGATTGGAGTTGGAGTAGTTTCCATCATCAACGGAGCTAGACT
>JAEZQN010000266.1 GCA_023441145.1 Bacillota bacterium | reverse complement strand
ATGCATTTTTTCAAAGCAGCTATATTGGGTGCTTTATTTGTCATGTCATTATCAATGTCCAAAAATAATATACTTAACTAACTTCTCAAAAAAGTATTTGACATAGTTAGTCTATGTAACAAAAAAGCTACAGAGATTACTCTGCAGCTAAACTTCAAACTATAGGTAGCCCATAGCAAAGTAATCGGGCAAATCACATCCTTCTTTCAAAGGTTGCCTTATCTTATATACAGAACACCTTATATTTGCTCATTTGGAAATGAACCTTTACTTTCTATTAATATTTTGTAGAACAGAGGAAAGAAGATCTATTCCATATTCAATTTTATTCATAGGTATATTACCGTAACCAAAAATTAGAGTATTATTGTATGGACTATCGTTCGAAGGATTCAACAGGTGTTTACTTACTGTGTCAATCTCTATTCCTGCCTGTTTGATCTCATGAAGTATTTTTTCATTAAATATAACATCTTCAAACAAAGCCACAAAATGTAAGCCTGCATTTGCTCCTATTACTGATACTTTTTCTCCAAAAGTGTTTCTCAGACTATTCATTAGAAGATTACGTTTTCTACAATAATACTTTCTCATCTGGTGAATATGCCGTTCAAATGAACCACTTTCAATAAATTGCGCAAGGGTTAATTGTTCCAAAATTGGGGAATGAATATCCGAAACAAATTTTGCTTCATACATCTTATCCATTACTTCATTGGGCAACACCATATAACCAATACGTAATGCTGGCATAAAGGTTTTTGAAAAGGACCCCACATATATTACCCTATCAGGCCCCATGCTTTGTAAAGATTCGACTGGGTCTCCATCAAACCGGAACTCGCTATCATAATCATCTTCAACAATATAGGCATTTTTACACCTTGCATAATTAATTAGTTCGAATCTTCTTGAAGCAGGTAGAATCCCTCCTGTTGGAAACTGATGACTTGGGGTAGTAAAAATAAGCTTTGGAGCATCGGGTGGGAGGTTGGATGTAACCATGCCATGCGCATCCACTTGAATCGCTTTTATCTTAACTCCATTACTTTTTAGCGTATGCAAGATTCCATTGCTCAGTGGATTTTCCACAAGTGCATACTCCTTATTCAAAATGAACTGACATAGCAAATTGAAAGATTGAGCAGCACCATTTGTAAGAAGAATATTTTGTGGACTGATAGCTGTTCCCCTTACACGATTTAAATATTTTGCTAAGGTCGTTCTAAGAGACTCATCACCAAGAGCATTCTGATAATCCATTTGATGTGGTTTCATATCCAGTGCAATTTTATGATAAATTTGCCCCCACTTCTTTATCGGTATTCGCGTCAAATCTGGTATTCCAGTTCGAAAAGAAACAGAAGTACGTGGTTTAGGTGGTACTATAGAGCAATTATATGTATTGATTTTCTGTTCTGGTTTGCGAAAAATGACTCCTTCACTGATATAGGTGCCAGAACCGTTTTTTTTATATACATAGCCTTCCGCTGTCAACTTCTCATATGCCTCTATTACAACGTTACGTGCCACATGTAATTCTTCTGAATCTTTTAAATCCTAAGATTACTATCTTTTTCCTTGCCTTTCTGCCTCAATATGTTGATAAGACAAGTAGGCACTACTCTATCCAAAGCCTTATTCTAGGCATAGCCTTTATAATATTATCTTTAATTATATTTATCGGTTATGGAGTAATGGCTGGGATGGCAAAGACAATGTTTGAAAAATCACCGAAGGCAATCCCTATCATGCAAATAAGCTTTGGACTTATCTTTATCATCTTTGCATTGCAGCTTGGTATCTCATCAATATAATCAATAACTTATTGCTTTCCTTACCACTGATTCCTATGTATTCTCTCTTCTAAGGATATCTCCTTTTGCTTATGTATCACCACATCCTCTATTGGTCTTCCAATACCAATATAGCATGGCATCTGATACCCCTTAGGAAAATTTAAAACACTTCTTACATAATCTTCTTCCTCTCCCATAGGAATACGCAGGGTACAGGCATAACCTTCGGCTGTTGCTGCTAAAAATATATTCTCCATACAACACCAGATGGAGGCAAATGCATTTAAGGCTGATAAATTCTTTGGCTCCAGGAGCTTACCTTTTTGTTCGAATAAGGGAATCACAATGCAACTTGCACTTAATAACATCTGATACTGTTTTGGGATCCCATCCTTATACATATCTCGCTGAAATTCATCCTTTAATCTCCAACTGTCCATGATAAAGTTCACACGTTTTTCTGATACTTTTTTCGGGATTTTCTTAATGAGTGCTTCCATCTGACTCTTATCCTCTAACACAATAAAATGCCAATTCCGCATATGATCATTGGTGGGCGCCTTTAGGCCTGCTAAGAGTACTCTCTCTAGCACTTCCTGCTCTATAGGTTCCTCCTTAAAATCTCTTACGGTTCTTCTACTATCTACTACCTCATAAAATTCCATATTAACTCCTCCTTATCATCCTCATTTCATATCCTTTTCCACTTGAATCAATGTGTCCCGAATACGAGCTAGGTAACCTTCAAACTCCTTCTGTTCTTCTTTGGAAAACTCTCTATAGAACAGCTGATTCATTTGATCAGAAACCTCTGCATACTTTGTTCGCATGGTTTTAGCAGATTCCGTTAAGGATATGATGGTTTCTCTCCGATTCTCTGGATTAATCTCTCTTTGTAGGATTCCTTTGTTGACCATACCATCCACTGTGGCTGAAACGGTGTTCTTTGCAAGAGAGGTTTGCTTACTTATCTCTCCTACTGTAAGAGCATCCTGCTTCCACAGTACAAAGAGGATTCGCCCCTGCCCACTACTGATTTCTAAACCATTCTCTATCAATAGTCTTTCAAAAATTCTATCCTGTAGTTGTTTAATCTGGGTAATGTAAAATCCACCTTTTGTCTCCATACAAATCCTTCTTTTCAGTATAATTATTCGTTATAGAACTGTTCTATATAGAACAATTTAATTGTAGCCCTTCTTTGATAAGCTGTCAATGTAATGTTTATTCTCTCTTTCGACAAATCACCAATACTGTTATAATTTATTTAGAATTTCGTCAAAGGCATGTTAGAATTCCTTTTTAAAATATACTTATCACTATAAAATGAAAGGACCAATCTTATGTGGAAGAAAAAGCTTCAAGCCAAAAAACTTCAATTTTTCGTGATTGGTGGCATCCTAGCCTTTGCATCTATGATCCTATGCACCTGTATCAGCTTTAAAAATGAAGTAAACCAATATATTAATGCAGAATACGACGAACCAACCAACGCGAATCTTTATATTACAGCAACTGCTGGAACCTCTACACTAATTAAAGAGGCAGCTAAAAGTCGTGAGGACATTGACGCCATAGAAACCCTACCTGGCTATATGCTCAAAAACTTTCCTCTCTATCATGGGGAGGATTTAGTCACCGACCTAAGTGATAATGTATCGATTCTTGTACTATCAGACTATACCTCTTCCTCTCTTTCCCTTACTCCTGTTCAAGGAGATAGTAAGAAAACTGGCCCAGCAAAAGGAGAGGTATGGATACAAAGCCTCTTTTCTGATATCTATGATATTTCAGTTGGAGATACCTTTACCCTTAGGGACACCACACTTACTGTTAGCATGGTGGTAAATGATATTCGAAAACCAGTCTCTATGACCAATGGTTATACTATTTTTATTAACGAGGAAGATGCTCCTTTGTTCTCCGACTTAGAACAGATAGACTACATCCTGCTATCATCAGATACAGAGGAAAAGACCTTATTAACCTGGTTAGATTCCGTTTACAACATGGAACACCGTGCCTTAGTCAACGAGACCTTATCTGGCTTAAAGCTAAAATCCTCCCTTATGACGATATTAGTCTCCGGCTTAGGAACCTTAGCTGCTGGCTTGATGTTAGTGCTAACGATTGTGATTATCCTCTTTTTTATCCGTAATACGATTCTCACGGAATTTAAAGCCATTGGCACCTATAAGTCTATGGGCTTTACCTCTAGGCAGATAAAGGGATTTTATTTAAAAGCTTATGCCTTCGTTGGCATATTCTCCATTACAGTAGGTTCCTTACTAGGTCTTCCTCTGTCCTATTTCATTGGTAAAATTGCTTTAGAGTATGTTGGTAGTTATGGATTAAGCTCCATTTCTGTATTCACTAGCATTGTAATTATATTCCTTATCTTCCTCCTATTGTTAGGAAGTATACTCTTCGGCTTACGAAGAATAAACAGAATCACACCAGTAGAAGCTATGCGAATGGGATTTAGTAATTCTAAGGTAAAACTTAAACATTCTCTATTTAAAAGAGCCCATTCCTCCATCACCATGGCCATCAATGATATTTGGAAGCACAAAGGTAGCTCGGTCATTATTGTATGTATTATTACACTGACTTTTTACATCGCAATCTTACTTACTAATATGGTTACTTCCTTTATGAGAATGGACGAAAGTGCATCCAAATGGGTATCTCTACCTGATTGTGAACTCTATGTAAGTACCACAAATACTTATGTTACTGACGAGTTTTCACAGTTCTTAGATGATAACCCTTATGTAAAACATCATTTTGTCGGCCAGATCTCCTCTAACGTGATTCTTCGGAATGAGGATGAAAAGTTAAACCTGAACTATGCACTGGTAACCAACTTTAACAACTTTGATTCCTCTCTTACTAATGTTACATACGCCAAAGGGCGACCTCCGAAAAATAGCAGTGAGATTGCCATTGACGATGTCACCTTACTAGATACTGGTTACCAGCTAGGAGACTATATTGAGATTGAGCTTGAGGGTACAAAGAAGAATGTAATGCTTTGTGGAATCTACGATACCATGCTATCTCCTACGGTCACCTTCCATTCTAGTGCCTTTGAGGAACTAGGGATAGCTCCGGGAAAGTACGCAAGCAATGCCGTTATCATCCTAAATGACCCAGATGATATGGAAGCTTTTCAGCAGTCAATTTTAGATAAATATCCGAGTTACTCCTTTATCACTATGTCCGGTATGATTGAAGATATTAAGGATTCCATTATCTCCATTATGGTTCCTATTACGGCACTCTTAATCGCAGTATTTCTTATCTTTACCCTACTGAATATCTCTAATCTTATTATTACAAATAACCACCGTTTAAAGTATGACTTTGGTATTATGAAAGCATTTGGATTTTCTTCTGGATACATCATTCGACGAAATGCATTTAGAATTATACTACTAACGATATTGGGACTAGTGTGCTCCCTACTACTAGATCATTTTCTATCAGGTGTACTGTTCTATAACACCTTAGGGGTACCGGCTTACTGCTTTTATCCTAAGGAGACGTCTCTTCTACTTGCAGGAGGACTTCTTCTTATACTAGGGATAACGATACTATTAAGTATGCCAATCAGAAAAATTACACCTAAAAATCTCATGGAAGAATAAATAGGAGGGAGATTATTATGAAACAAACCATTATAAAAACCGATTTGTTATGTAAGACCTATATTGTAGGAAAGCAAGGACAAAATGTCCTTAAAAATATTAACTTGGAGATCTATGACGGTGACTTTACCGTTATTATGGGAAGCAGTGGAAGTGGCAAGTCCACTCTACTCTATTCCCTTAGCTCAATGGACCAACCCACTAGTGGAACCGTATCTATCTTAGGCAAAGATGTCTCCTCCATGAATGAAAAAGAGCTATGCTCCTTCCGTAAATCAGAGGTATCCTTCGTCTTTCAGAGTATGAACCTTCTTCAAGACCTTACTGTATTAGAGAACATCACCTACATCGGTTATAACACTAATAAAAAGGATGTAGTGAATAAAAAAGCCCTCAAGCTTCTTGAGGACTTTGGCTTACTAGAGGAAAAGGATAAATACCCTAGTGAACTATCTGGAGGTCAGCAACAACGTGTCTCTATCTGCAGAGCACTGATTAGTGATTCTAAAATTATATTTGGAGATGAACCAACTGGCGCCCTTAATTCTGCTGCTGGGAGACAAGTGTTAGACGCACTAACCAACTTAAATGAGCAAGGCCAGTCCATTGTTATGGTAACCCATGACTTAACAGCCGCTACTCGGGCTACAAGACTTCTCTATATTACCGACGGTAGAATTGGCGCTGAGCTAAATCTGGGACCATACACCAAAGAAACCGAGGGTGAGCGAAAGACGATTATCTATGATTTCCTTAAAGAACAGGGATGGTAAACACTACTTCTGTCCATTCACCTAGAATGCTATCACACTCTATTTGACCACCATGTTGTTCAATAATAAAGCGAGAAATGCTAAGTCCTAAGCCAGAGCCAGCCACATTAAGGGTTCTGGCTTTTTCTCCGCGGAAAAACTCCTGAAATACGAAAGGTAATGCAGTAGCTTCTATGCCTACTCCTGTATCTTTAATAGAGACATATAGCATGTCATCCCGAATTGTAAATTTGGCTTCAATTTCATCACCCTGATTGGTAAACTTCATGGCATTCCCAAATAGATTTTGCATGACTTGCTTGATTCTTTTTGGATCTATCATAAGAAGTACATCTGGCACATCACTATAGGTAAATGTTCTATGATTCTTCTTAAAGTCTGCCTCCGCTTCCCTTAGGATATCATAAAAGAAGGCTTTCGAATAAAGTTCCTCCTTTTCCATGCGAAACTCATTTAACTGGGATTTGGAATGTTCTAAAATATCATCTATTAACCCAGTCAGCATCTGTATTTTGCTAAGTATGATGCCGGTATACTCATGAACATGCTCCCCTTTGATGATGCCACTATAGATTCCTTCTACATAGCCTGATATGGTAGCAATCGGTGTCTTTAGGTCATGAGAGATATAGGCTAGCAAAAGTTTCTCTTTCTCCTTTAACTTCTTCTCGTTCTCTATGGAAAAGGCTAGCTGGGAACGTAGTGCCTCAAAATCGTGACATAGCAGACCAATCTCCCCATCATAATCGTACTGGAGACGTTCTTCTAGGTTTCCTGCCTGAATACTTTTGGTGACCTTATGTAGCTGCTTGATAGGGACAACGATATCCTGTTTTACAATGATGATAATTCTTCTTACGAAAAGAAGCATCATAAGAAATAGAGCTAATGCCCCTAAGTAAAATACACTATTTTGCCTTTGTCCCCCTAACATATCCTTTGGAACACTAACGTATAGCATTCCCTGCTGCCTTCCTTCTATAAGATAGGGAGTAACATAGGTCATCTCATTTACAGAGCTTTTCCCTTGATCCCGTCCATTTAATGTCTCTAGGGCAACCTTTTCACCGATATTTTTTGCAGGATCATTATTGTAACATATGATACCTTCTAAATCATATATGGTATATGTATAGTCGGTTAGTTCAGAGAAATCTCCTGTATATGCCTTTAAAACTGCATCATTTACTAACACCTTAAGCTCTTGATAAGAGCCCTCTTCACCAGATGTCCTGCTCACATAAGCCCCTAGAACAAACAAAAGGATAAAGCAAGCAACACACCCAATTAACAAGCACAGTATTTGGCGCCTTATTGTTAGCTTTCCCACTTATATCCCACTCCCCATACCGTTTTGATATACTGAATCTTTTCTTTTGCTAGTTTTTCACGAACTCTTCCTATATAAACAGCTATGGTATTATCGTCCACATACTCTGAACTCCCCCATAACTGATCTAAAATCTGATGTTTGGAAAACACCTGAGAGGGATGGTCCGACAAAAAGTCTAATAACTGAAATTCCTTTGGAGATAACTCAATTGGTTTTTCGTTTACGGTTACCTCATAGGAGGCAGCATCAATAACGAGAGGTCCAAAGACCTTTTTTACTGATGGTTTGCTTTGTCCTGAGCCAGACAACACAGTCACTCTACGAATATGGGATTTGACCCTTGCTACTAACTCAATTTGAGAAAACGGCTTTGTTAGATAATCATCTGCTCCCACTCCTAATGCTAAAACCTTGTCCGTATCTGTATTCTTTGCAGAAATAATAATAATAGGAATATTGTTTGCTTCTCGAATCCTTCTACAAATGGTAATACCATCAATACCAGGAAGCATAATATCTAAGATAACTAAGAGAGGGCTCTCCTTCTCTAGTGCTTCTAAGCCTTCTCTTCCTGAAAAGGCTTGCACTACATGAAACCCCTCACTAATTAAAAATACGTTCATTACATTAGATAGTTCTATGTCATCTTCAATGACTAGAATAGTTCCTTCACTCATGGTAATCCCCCTATCCTTATAGAATTACAAGATAGACTTATCTCAATTACATTCTAAGCTTTAATCGCCCATCTCATCTTTGTGGAGCGTGCACGTCCATTTTCTGCGCACTCTTCGGCTGATGGCCGAATCACATCTGTTGCAATCTCACTGTAGACACCTTCACGGTAAAGCTGTTTGAAGGATTTCTTTACAAGACGGTCCTCTCCAGAATGAAAGGTTAAGATTGCTACTCGCCCACCCTTATTAAGGGCATTAGGAAGCTTATAGAGAAACTCCTCTAACACCACAAACTCGTTATTTACATCGATGCGTAGTGCTTGAAACACCCTCTGACAGGTCTTCTTAATGGTCTCTTTTCTCTTGTCAGCTGGTACAAAGGATAGTGCTTCTTCAATAATATGATAAAGGGCTTTGGTTGTAGTAATCTCCTCACCCTTCTTACGTTTCCTAATAATTGCTCTAGAGATTTCCTCGGCATATGGCTCATCTGAATTCTCTACTAACATACCCTCTAATTCTGGCTGAGAGATTGTCTTAAGACGCTCTGCTGCAGATATTCCCTTCTCTGGGTTAAGTCGAAGATCCAAAGGTCCTTCCTGTTTGTAGGAAAATCCTCGGTCTGGATTATCAATCTGCATGGAAGATACCCCAAGATCCGCTAGTACAAAATCAAAAAGTCCTACCTGCTCTGACACTTGATCAATATTCATAAAGTTCTGGAGCATCACTGTTACCATATCAGAACCATATCCATAGCTTTCTAAACGAGCTTTCGTTTTGACTGATTCAATAGGGTCAACATCAAGTGCATAAATATGCCCTTTTGACTGTAAACACTCCAGCATTTTTCTTGTATGGCCTCCATAACCAAGAGTGGCATCTAGGCCTGTCTGTCCTGGTTGAATCTGTAGGAAATCCAGTATTTCCTTAACCATAATGGAAATATGCATTCCGGCTGGAGTACTTCCCTTACTCTTCACCTTCTCTATGGTTTCTGCATATTTCTCTGGCTGGAGTTCTTTATATTTCTCTTTATAATTTTTAGGATGAGTGCCTTTATATCGAACACGGCGCTTGTGCTCTACTTGTTGTCCCTGTTGTTTCTGATTTTCCATTACAAACCTCTTTGTTTCTCTATATTTTCACTTGAATCATAGTCACCCCTTAATTGCGACTATTTGACAAACATAATGATGGCTTGATTTAGTTTCTCGATAGCTTCCATATCCCCTTCTTCTACAGCTTCTACAATACAGTGGTTCACATGGTCCTGAAGGACAACCTTGCCTGTACTATTAATCTCTGCACGTACTGCTGCTAACTGTATTAACACATCGGTACAGTCCTCATCTCGCAATACCATTTGCTTCACTGCCTCCATATGACCGATGGCTTTGGCAATTCGATTCACGACTTTCTTCTTTTCCTCTTCGGAATGCACGTGCTTATGTATCTGTTCCTGTTCTTTCCCCATATTACCCCTCATCCGTTCCTTTGCCATTTATTCTAGCATACCCTAACATATTCCCTTTGTCAAAGCAATCTACTCTCCAAGACACCCGTAACCTGATACATGCTATCATCTGATATCTTTACAGTAACCGTAAGCTCTGGTTCAAATAACCTTGCAAGCTCCTCTTCCCTCATTAACCCGATAGATACCTTACTAGCACTGCCGGAGTGATGCATTTCTAACTTCTCCCGACTCATTCCATGTGCTACTGTAAGGGTTCCACCTTCCCTTAAATGAGAAATAAGACAAGAAATCAGCTTCTCTGGCTCTGAAAAATGAGGAAATGCATTATATACGACAATACAGTCAAACTTCTGATGAAACTCCTCTGTCTCCACATCTCCACATATTAGTTTCACCTTCTCTTCTTTAAACTTCTCTCGTGCAAGCCTTATCATTTCTTCTGAAATATCAATAGCAGTTACAGACCTCACCTTTCTAGCAAGGTAATCTGGAATTAGAACCCCTGTACCACAGGCAACATCTAGGATGTCTTTTCCCTCACACACCTTAGCATAATCTAAAATGTACTTGATCATACCATTATCACGTACCATTTCCTCATCCCAATGTACTGCTACACGATTAAAGTAGTTCCTAACCTCTTCTTTCTTCACGATAACCCTTCCTCTACCCCTTGGTAGTTATTCAGCCTTATATAAATAACGGACTGGGAGCAAACTTGCTTTCATCAAAGCAAATATGATACTTGGTATGATGATAAGCTGAATGGCTATGCCAGGTAAGCCTGTAATCAGGGAGGTTTCTACCCATATGCTGAGATTATACTGTCCTGGCATAAAAATGAAGGCTTTTACGATACCACTGATTATTCTTCCTGCAATCATGGCACCTGCTAAGCTTATGTATAAGTCAATGACTACCTTACCAGTGCGAGTGACCTTCATGACTAACCCTGCCATACATCCGTATACAGCACATTCTAACATCATTGCTGGCAACAGTGCTGCTGGTGGCATTCCAGTAAGTACACTAGACAGTAGTGGACCAATAAACCCACAAATTCCACCATAGCTCCAACCACAAATCAAACCACATAGTAATATAGGAATATGCATTGGTAGGTAGATAGCACCCGCATTTGGAATTGTATGAAAGGCTTGTGGCAACACAAGACATAGTGCAAGACATAATGCTGTTAAGATTAACTTTGTAACTTTTGACATCTTTTTCATAAGATTCCCTCTTTTCCATGTTATAGGGTCTCATTATAATTGTTTTCATCCGAATTTGTAAGCCCCATAGGGGGTAGTTTAGTTTTACTTATAAAATTTAGCGTCCTTTTTCTAAGTTCATCGTCTATATGTATAGAATGAAATAAAGTAAGGAGATGGATAAATTATGGAAGAACTCATTAACTCTTTAGCAGGACTAATGGCAGATACAATTGCCTCTGTCTTAACAAGCCTTTACCACAATTGGCTACCTTTAAGTTTAGCTATACTTACTGCTACACTTATGAAAGTATTTGTAAACACGGAAAAACTTAAGGAAACACTACTGAAAAAAACAAAAATTTCAATTCTTGCAAGTGTCATTTTCGGAGCGTTCACCCCACTGTGTGCCTGTGGAACAATGGCAGTCGTGATCGGTTTCCTTACCACTGCACTACCCTGGGCACCAGTGATGGCTTTTCTCACTTCTTCCCCACTTATGAGCCCAGATGGTTTTATTATGAATGCTGGTATTATCAATATTAGATTTGCCATTGCTCTAGCCATTGCCTCCGTTGTTATTGGACTATCTTCAGGTTGGGTAACCTATGTCATTGAAAGGAAAACTGATTATTTAAAAGACCAATTACGATTTACGAAATCCTCGGAAACAATGTCATGTGGATGTGGTACTACTGCTTCTACTTGTGAGTGCACTACTACAACTTCATTCCAAAAATTTATACAAAAAAATCGTATTATGGAAATTAAGACTGCTTTCATCCAAGTAGGCTTAAAGCAAATCTTATTGTACTTTACTTTGTTCGCAGGGGTTGGTTATCTGATTCAATCCTTTGTACCAACTTCTTTCATTGTATCTCTATTTAGCGGCAATAATATATTCTCCGTTCCATTGGCTGCTTTGATTGGTCTGCCTCTTTATGTCAGTGGGGAAGGCGCAGTTCCCATAATTAGAACTTTAATGGATCAAGGTGCTAGCGAAAGTGCCATGTTAGCCTTCATGATTACAGGACCAGCAACCAGTGCATGGGTGATTGCTGGTATCTCCTCTTTTATGAAAAAGAGAGTCATTGGCCTATATATAGGTTATATTCTTGTATCTGCAATTATCCTTGGGTATATATATCAACTATTAATGGCACTTAATCTATAGTATAATTTAAGTACTTACATTCTAAGAAAATACATAGTCAAACAGAAAACAATAGAAAGGTTATATAGGTAGAAGTATGAAATATAGTACCGAACAAATCTGGGAAGAATTCAGTTCATCTCTTCGTTCCTTTATTTCTCACAAGGTAGATAACACTTCCCAAGTGGAAGATATCTTGCAGGACGTTTTTGTGAAAATTCATTCCAATATGGATTCCCTCAAAGAACATACCAAAGTTCGTAGCTGGGTATATCAAATAACACGTAATACCATCATCGATTATTATAGAAGGCAACATATTAAGCTAGCGGATATTGAAGATTTTCCTTTAGAGGATGAAGAGGCTTTGAATCGTATCAATAATATGGTTGAATTAGAGCCAGCACAAAAGGTTGCTGCTGGCCTAAAAGCCATGATTGATGAACTTCCTGAGAAATACTCTCAAGCACTCTACCTTGTGGAATTTGAAGGGTTAACCCAAGAGGAAATGGCCAATAAACTTGGACTCTCTTTATCTGGTGCAAAATCTCGTGTCCAACGTGGACGCCAATTATTAAGAGATAGTCTCATGAAGTGCTGCCATTTTGAATTTGATCGGTATGGTACCATTATAAACCTCTGCCCTGTCTGCTGTTGTTGTCGACTAGATAGACATAATAAGTAGTCTACAGAAAAGAGCCCCCTTTACTGCTTTTTGTCCAGTAAAGGGGGTACATATCACTTTGGGGGTCACATCAGTGTGTTGGTCTTTTAATAGATTCTAATTGAGGGCCTTCTTCCCACTCATTATCATAGAAGATTTGTATTAACAGGCTTTTCTCCACTGACGGGGATGCGGTCGATTTCACATCAAAACGTTAGATTTCACCCTAATATTTGTCCACCTAGAATATGCGAACAACTTGCAAAGGCTAATTATCCAATTATGTTACAAACAATAGTAGAAATACACTATCGTCTATTCCAATGATAAAACTCCTTTAATCCTTCCTTTACATCTAATGGTAGTAGGCTCTTTTTTATTCCTCGTATGGCTCCTTCTAATGCAAACAACCTATGTATACATGCCGAGCTATCTATCTGTTGTATTTCAAGCCAAGCCTGCTTTGCTCCTATTGCTTTCAAGTTCTCATACGTTAAAATACCAACTTGGATCAGTTGCCTTTCTAGTTCCGGGCCAATAATAATCAAATCAGATAATTTTACAATTTCATTTTCACTTTTCTTTTTCAATTTGTCACCTCATTAAAAATGGTAATGCATCTGCAACTTGCAGCCCAACTATTGGTACAGGAAGCAATATTGCACTTTTTATTTCTTCATCGGTTGCACCACATTTTCTGGCATTATCAATATGAAATGGTAATCCACCATACATTTTTGAAGTAACCAGTACAGATATATAGGCTAGTTCATGTGTTTTTTCATCAAGTGCACTTACTTCAGATATTTTCATAACTGTATTCATAAATGCTTGACCCACTCCATTTGTTTCTTTCATAAATAATTCAAATCCATTTGTAATTTTGTCCATTATTATTCCTTCCTTATCTCTAAAATATGTTTCTATAAATAAAGACGGTTGGAAAAATGAAAAGTTACGATTTTTTTATATTTTCCTGTAAAATAATTAATACTTTCTCATACCAATCATCAGAAGGCTTCCTATCTGGCATATTTCTGTATAAATAGTATATCTTTTTTCTTACTTCTTCATCAAAGATATACCCTTTTTTCTTATAGTCCAACTGATTTATTATCTTTTTCGATTTCTCATGCATATCATTTCTATGTAAGCTAAATTCTATCCATGACTTACAACTACAAGGATTTGTCTCATTCAATATGCTACAATGATCTGAAAAAAAAGAGTCGATATTCATTCTTGCCCTATATAATAAACCTTTTGCAGCTTGCACCGATATTCGTAAAATATCCGCCACTTCATTGATTTTCATTCCATACATATCGGTAAGTGAAAATGCTATTCTTTGATTTAATGTTAATTTTCTGACCATTGCTAAAAAGCATCCATTTTGCATATCTTTCATTTCTTCAGAAACAACAACCTCCTGTTCAGGTAGTGGGTAATCTGAGTATAAATATTTCCCCTCGCTCTCTAATTGTTGCCAATCATCAACTTCTATAAGATATTTATTTTTTTGAGCATAATCAATAAATTTATGATAACAAATTGCTATTAACCAAGATAAAATTGCTTCTTTGTTCTTTACCGTGTTTATTTTTTCCAATGCCACTAAAAAAGTTTCTTGCGTAATGTCCTGGGCATCCTCTGGATGGCAACTTAATTTTAGCGCATAATTATATATTTTATTATAATATTCTTTATAAATTTGAATACTATCCATTTACCCATCGCTCCATTTCACAGTAGCATCTACCCAACAAATATTCTACATTATTCCAGTATATCCTTTCATTTTGGGTCCCTTTGAAAATACAAAATCCTCTCCATCTCTTGCTTCGTCCGACACCACAAGGTTAGACTTTTGCTCTGTAAATACTATACTTCATTATTAACTTACTTTCAATCATGGGGCTGTAAAAAAAACCCTTAAAAAGATGCCTTAGACCATGAGGTTTAAGCCATTTTTTTGTATAATTGATTATGTGAAAAACTAACAACACCAAGGGTAGTTATACCCGTGTCAGCTGAAATTACCATTTGAAATTAAGGAATCAATTGACATAGCTGACCCAGTATATACTTTTTTTGAAGTTATGGATTAGAGTATCCGGAAACTGAAGGATTCAGACCAATAGTGGTAGTAAGTTAGCCTGTGATTGCACAGGCTTATTAAGTATACTGTCTTTAGGGAAAGTATAAAAAGACTATAAATGCCATAGCAACATCAACTGATGTCGCTATGGCATTTCGTCAGAGCTGTTTTTTTACAGCTCCATTTCTATTCCTCCGATCTGCTAAGGAGATACAGCGGCTCTTTTTTCAAGCTTTTCTTCATGTAACTACCAGAAATCACTGTGGATGCTACTATGACAAATACTGCTGCCACAACTGCCCCCTTTTCTAAATCAGATTGATTCTTAGTGGTCTCCTGAAGTAATTCCTTTTCACTGGTTTTATCAACATAGCCGTTGGAATAGGTCTCATCATAGTAGGACTCTGTACCACTTCCAGCTGTAATCCTTTTACTGACCTGATAGCCCATAATGCTTCCTACCAAAACTCCTAAAATTACAATCAACATTAAGCCAGACAAAAGTGACCTTGCACATTTTCCTTTAGTTATCCCCATACATCGCTCCACAGCCGTTCTTTCCTTCTGCTTTGCGATAAACAGATGACAGAAAAACAGAAGAATTAATATAGTTACAACAATTCCCCCGGATAAAAGAATATAGCCCATAAGTCTCCGATTCTCAATTCCTGCCTCTAGTTTGGAGTAGCCCTTATCGTAAAACTGAATCTCCAGATTATCTATTCCCTGCTCTGCCCATAGTTCCATGTAATCATCTATGGTTCCATTAGGGATTTCAAAGGACGTGGTAGAAGCTTTCATTGGTCTACTATCGATAATATTATTCTCCCAGCTGTTGGTCACAGAGAGATAAGGTATGATAATCTCAATATTCGACAATCCATTGATAGCATCTTCTACATAATTCTTCATGGTATAGATTCCCACAATCTTGTAAGTATCCTGATCAAATACATCATATACTTTTAAATCATTATTTAGGAAAGAGAAGGAAAGGCCCCCTCCCCGTAAGCTCCAGTTTTGTATCGGTGCATTGGCATAGTTTGCAAAGTACAGTGGTAGCTCAATGGTATCTCCTATGGACCAGTTGTTATACTCTGCCATAGAATCCGGAACCAGACATACATGTTCTCCTGTCTTATATTCCTGCTCTGTAATATCCCTTCCCTTCGTTACAGAAGCTGTCTTATCAAAAAATGCCTTTAGTAAAATGGTTTTATCCACTGGCTGTATCGGTACAGTAGCTTCATATAGGTCCTGTGACCTAGCCACCTCCATCCATGCTTTCCCCAATTCCGTGTCATAAAAGCCAGGTGTTACTTCTGATACTGCGGCATTTCCTTTTAACTTCGTAGAACCTGAAGCAGGGGTATTTACTTCGGCCTGACTAGAATTGATGGCAGACGAGATAAAATATTCATATCCCTCTGCAGTACTGCTCTTATTTAATTGCCAATTGTGATCCGCAACAGGTCCATTAAGCTCCAAAATATATGTTTTCCCAGCCTCTAAGGTAATTGGATCGGGACTATAGTGGTCACAAATCCATATCTTACTTCCTACCAAGTTCTTATTTCTGCAAAAGCTTTTTGTAACTTCCACGCGAATCGGATTCGCTGGTCCAGTCGTTATCGGTGTAACCTCCAATACAATCAACCAATCATCATGAAGCCTCCTCTCTGTCTCATCATCTGAGTACTTTTGAACCTTTGGCAGATAAGCCCCAAAATAAGGTCGCTTTCTGGGACCTGCCAAATACCTAACACCGTCAATGTTAAGTACGCTGGCATCCAACCATTAACTAAACGCCTAGCCTCTATAATAGGAAAAGCATTGGGAAGCAGCATCCCACATCTCCGCCACTTCTGTGGTATCCTCCTTCTGCCGGACCAATGCTATCGTATTAAATAGTGACTTGAATTCCTGTATCCCTTTTTCACTGGTTTGCCATAGATTAATTCCTGTGGTCAAAAGACTTGTGGACAATAATAGGAGGATTAGAAACAATATGGTCTTCAGTGGTGTACGTAACATCTGTTTTAAACTATTTTTAATTAGCATATCTGACCCCTCACTTTCGCGTTACCAATCTTCCGTCCTTCATCCGATAAATGTAATCCGTCTGATTAGCCAGCTCCAGATTATGTGTTACCACAATCACGGTATACCCACATTCGTGGGCACACTTTGTGAGTATATCCACAATAATCGCTTCATTTTCTGTATCCAGATTCCCCGTAGGTTCGTCAGCAAGTAGAATCTCCCCCTCTGCTGCAAGAGCTCTGGCAATTGCTATTCTCTGTTGTTCTCCACCACTCATCATCTTTGGAAACTGAGTCAGAATCTTTTCCGGTAAGCCCACCTGCTCTATATATTGTTTTGCTCTTTTTTTTGCTTCATTTTCGGGCACTCCTTTTAGCTGCATTGGATATATTACATTCTCCCATGCAGTCAACAGTGGAAATAGATGAAACGACTGATATACCACTGCTGCCTGCTCT
>JAEZQN010000242.1 GCA_023441145.1 Bacillota bacterium | reverse complement strand
CTATTCACCATACAAGTGATATTAGGTGGAAATAGAGAGTATGGCTCATTTGCCGCTACTAGTAGTCCTACCACATCTGCTTCATAGGAATATAGAGCCAATGCCCTTCCTAGATGTCCAGTCTGTGCGTATTCTCCCGGTGTATCGATTATCACGTCAAAATAATTTATGTACTGTGTCTTATGGTAGGTAATGGTTTCACCCTTTAATGCTTGTGTCAGTGTTGTTTTTCCAGCACCACTTCTTCCGATTAAGATTATCTTTTTCATGTTTTAGTAATCTCACAGACGGTATATCCTAACGTGTTTTTCGAATACGCTATAATCGCATGAATCGCTGCTTCCACTTCTGACACTGTTCCAGTTAATATCACAGAACCTGAGAATCTATCTACGAAACCAAGTTCTACACCTGCAGCCTTAATTGCGATGTCCGCTATAATGATTGCTGTCTCTGCTGGACTGACTGTAAGCACACCAATTGCTGATTTTGCATAATCAATGGCTGGGTTTAGGCCGAGCTTATCATAAAGAATGCGATCTGGATTCGCAATGATATGCGACAGAGTGATCTGTTTACCTGGAACTAATTCTTGAATAATTCTTTGTTTTTCTTCCATAACTTCTCCTGTTTCAATAGAACAATCATTAGTTACCTCTTATGATAATTTCATTATATTACCAAAGAAACATAAAGTCAACACAAATCCATATTTATTTTATTGTTTTTATGACTATTTTGGTACAATTCTATGTTGGAACGTTATTTTTTCAATAAAACCTATTAATTATATGTGGTTTTTTCTTTGTTTTAAATTAAAAAAGGGTTTTTGGGAACAGATTCATGCTCATCTGTCACCAAAAACCTTTTTAAAACTTCTATAAATAATATACTGGTATCTCCTGTCCTATCTGATACTGGCTATTCGTCTTTCCCTTGTTCTCTTCCTGATCACTGCCATTTTGACCTACAATCATATCCATCACCTGTTTAGATGGAACACTAACCGACTGGCTCATCTTCTTTTCTGAAGTGTTCTTCTTACCGGAGTTTGTTGCTTTTTGAGTTTCTAAAGCCTTTGCTGCCCGTTCCATACTGCCTTTACCTACTGCCATACTCTATAACCTCCTTCGCTAATTGTTTATATTCTTTGCTACTTCTCGTAGCTTTTCTATAAACAGCTACTGGTTTTGATTCATCCTGCGCCCACTCAATGGATGTGTCTACATGGATAAACGAGTCGAATATACGCAAATCACTGTAGCTGCCTAATATGGATCTGGTCTGTTTATAGTAATTTTTTCGTTCATCCACCTTGGTTATTAAAACACCCATGACCTCTGCATCTACGATATCTTTCATTTGTCCAAGGAAGTCAAACATATTAGCTAGGCCAAATAAGCCCCATGGCGAAGCCTCAACTGGAACAATAATATGATCTGCTGCACATAAAATATTAATGACCCATATTCCAAGGGTAGGTGGCGCATCAATTAGAATATAGTCATAGATACCCTCTTCACAAATATTTTTCAGACACTTTCTTAAAATAAATTCCCTCTGCACCTTATTAAAAATCTCATATTCTACCTGATTCATAAGGGTAGATGAGGGAATAAGATTCAGGTTCTCATATGGGGAAGCAACTATGTATGTATGTAAATCATCTTTTTTACAGATTGCATCAAAAAGAGTCTTACCACTCCCTGCCATCTCTAAAACAACATCTTCTGGAAATAATGTCAGAGAGAGATTCAACTGCATATCTCCGTCAATCAGTAATACCTTTTTCACTGCCTGAGATAACTCATAGCCTAAATTGGCACATGATGTGGATTTGCCACTGCCACCTTTATTATTTGTGAAACAGATTACAGACGTATTTCTTCGATTCAGCATATCTTTCATCTCCCAAAACATTAATAATATTTCACGAAGCAATCCCGTTTATATTGCTTTAGTTTTATGTATCTCTTATGTATTGACTACAATGCTTTCATTATATCTTTTAGCAAAAACAAAGTCAACACAAACGGTCATGTATGATGTTCCGATTTATTGTTTTAGTTTGAAATGTGCAATCATTTGGTTCAGATTCTCTGCCTGTTTAGCAAGATTAGCTGAACTGACACCTATTTCATCAAGATTTGCATTTTGTTCTGTTACTGTAGCGGCTATGTCTGCCGTAAAGTTTTTATTCTTCTCGATAGTCTTGTCGATTTCCTGCATATTGGAAACGACATTATTCACCATATTAGTAAGTATATTCATTTCACTGGTAATCTCTTGTATACTTGCACTTACCTCACTAGTCTCATCAGAAATCTGACGAAAGCTCTGCTTCGTATCCTGTGACATATCTGTATTTTTTCTCAGCTGGTGTAAACCATTTTCCATACTATTAGACATATCAGTAACATCCTTTTGTACTGTCTGAATGATATTGGTGATTTTATTACTTGCTTCCTGAGTAAGATTTGCAAGCTTTCCTATTTCTGAGGCAACCACAGCAAACCCTTTTCCAGATTCCCCTGCTCTTGCCGCTTCAATAGAAGCATTTAGAGAAAGTAACTGGGTCTGAGTAGAAATATCCGTGATAGACTTTAAAATCGTATTCATTTCAGAGGTATTGGTTTCCAGTCTACTTGCCACATCTGCTACTCGCTCCATATCCATATTGACCTGGTTTAGCTGCTTCGTATAGTCTTCAATTTTTTCCGTTCCATCGAAAGCACTCTCCATAGCCGTAACTGCGCTATTATTAATTTGGTTGATTGCTTCTGATATTTTTTCAACAACAATATTCATCTTTCTGACACGCTGTACCGTCTGCTCAGACTGTTGGCTCTGGCTACCCATTAAAATGGACATCTCTTCTAACGCGCTAGCAACATTCTCCGAACCTTCTTCATTTTCTTTAATACTTTTAAGAACAATCTGTGAAGAGACACCTAGTCCATTTGTCACGTCATTTACGTTATGTATGATTACTTTCAGATTTCCACTCATTGAGTTAAAAGCATCAGCCACTGCTCTTATCTCATCTCTGGATTTTATTCGTAATTCATCTCTGGATAGATCCCCTTCTGCCACAAGCATAATTTCTTTTTTGAGTTTATTAACTGGAGATGTTATGCTTTTTGTTAAAATAACACATAAGACAATACTGATGAGGATAGCCGCTGCAAACATGGTACTACATGCAAGAATTGTTAAATGAAAACTGTTTGCAATCCTATCCTGAATATCTGCACTTCTTTGTAACTCCAATGTCATTAATTTGAGTGAATAATCCACTAAGGTATCTTTATATCCACCAATTGCATAGATCAAATCATAGGTACCTCCTGCAAGAGCTGGAAAATTGGTACCATCGCCAGCATCGATTACAGCCTGTACGCTATTGGTATAATTCTCTAACACAGGACGTATCGCTTTCGCTACTCCTTGATTTTCTGCATATATTTTATCAGTACCAATACTATCCTGGATTTCATCAACGTAAGTTTTCAAAGTGGACACAACATCCTGCTCTCCTGATTCTTCAATATTCTCTTTCTTAGAACAAAGAGATAGTAGACGGTGTTGCTGATCCTGTGCTTGCTGCTTCATATAATTAATCCTTTTCAAATTATCCAACACTTCTGTATACTCATTATTATAGCTATTTGCCCGAAAGGCAAATCCAACCATACTTATGCTCATTAGTACTACAGCAAGTCCAAAGATGAGAAAGATTTTTGAGGAGATTTTTCTTAAACCGAAGCTTCTTTGTTGTCGTACCTGTTTACTTTTCTTTTCTTTTTTCATTATTTGTATTTTTTCCATAGGTTTATTCCTTTTCTTTACTAGAAATTCAAGCTTCCACTCCTTTTGCCTAAATCAAAAAGGAATTGCACTGTGAAAAACAACAGTGCAATTCCTAGCAAACTACTCTAAGTGAAAAACCGTTTTTAGATCAACAGAAACTGGACTATTATCTTCATTTGTCTCCATAATGTCAGCCATATAGTCCCACCACTTTCTATTAATCGCGGTGTCAGCACCTTTGGACCATAGTTCTTCATCCTCGATTTCAATGTAGCCAAATAAAGTAAGAGTATCTTTATCTAAAAAGATTGTATAATTCTTGCCGCCATGTTCATGAATCATATCTATCATCTCAGGCCACAGAAGATTATGACGTCTCTCGTATTCTTCTTCCTGACCTTTAAACAATTTCATCTTAAAGCCTTTTATCATATTTTAGTATACGTCCTTCCACTCACCGATATTGCTTGGATCAAACTTGAAAGGTGCACCAAGGATAACTTCTGTACCACCATCTCCAGCATCTGTGATTGTATATGGACTGTTTTCCATTTCGCCAGCTTCAAATGTTTCACCAATAGCACCTGTGATTTTTTCATCAACTAATGCTACGGAGATATGAGCACCAAGACGACCTACATCGATTGGATTCCATAAGAACATATATGGACAGGAATGATCAGCGTCATCACCAATATACTCAGCCATTTCAGATGGTAAGCCAAGACCAGTTAATTTACAAGCTGACTTCTGATCCTGAAGTACTTTTGCTGCTGCTGCAATACCTACAGTAGTAGGAGCACAGATAACTTTTAAGTCTGGGTAATTTGTTAATAAGGACTGTGTAACAGTTGTAGATTTTTCTGGTTCATCATCACCATATGCAACTTCTACAAGTTCAAGGTCTGCATATTTAGGGTCTTTTTCCATAATGGACTTCATAGATTCAATCCATGCATTTTGATTAGTTGCCTGGGAAGTTGCAGATAGAATTGCCCATTGTCCTGAACCACCAGCAATATCATAAACCGCATCCATAAGAGCTTGACCAATCTGAGTAACACCAGCTTGGTTTGCAAATGTTAAACGGCTAGCTGCATTTGTCTTAGAGTCAAGACAAGATACTTTAATACCTGCAGCTTTTGCTTCTTCTAATGAAGCCTGAAGAGCATTTTCATCATTAGCAGCGATACAGATTGCATCTACGCCCTGAGAAATTAATGACTGAATAATACTAATCTGTGCATCAGCAGTAGCTGTTTCTGGATGTTGGATGATAGCTTCACCACCAACTGCTTCCACAACTTCTTTAAAACCTTCTGCTAATTTTTCGTTGTAAGGGTTACCTGCTGCCTTGGTAATCAATGCATAGGTTTTGCTAGAACTATCAGTATCGTCTGATGGTTCAGTAGATTCCTTTGGAACTGTAGATTCTTTAGCAGTATCATTTCCTGGTGCTGGATCGTTCTTGTTAGAGCTACATCCTGCAAGCAATGTTGATACAATTGCTGCACAAAGTACTACACTCAAAAGTTTTTTCTTCATTGTAAATCCTCCTTATTAGATACACTTTGATATAATTTTGATTTATACCTAACAGAGCTATCTCAATCGGATGCCCCGTATGATATCAACACTTAATTGGTTTGCTTTTTACTAATGCGAACATTAGATAAAAGGTAAGGTAATAATACTGAACAGATAAGCAAAACACCAATAATAACAAGTATTAACTGTGAGTTCATATTGATTTGTCCTAAGCCAATTCGTAGACAAACAATAATGAATGCAGCAATAATTCCACCTGTCAACTTACCCTTACCACCCGTAGTTGCTATACCACCAAATACTGCCATGGCAATGGCATCCATCTCAAAACCTTTACCTGTTGTTGTATTGGCTGCATAGGTTGCAGAAGTAAGGAACAATGCAGCAATTCCTGAAAATACTCCCATTAAGATAAATACCTTCAAAATCACTTTATTGTTTTTAATTCCTGAGTAGAAAGCTGTCTTTCTATTACTACCAATCGCATATAGACTTCTACCAAATCGAGTCTTAGTAGCCACTATAGAAAACACAATTGCTGAAATTATAGCTAAAAAGAATATGTACGGAAACGGTCCAATTTTTCCTGCAATCGCTCTAAACCCTTCTGAATTCTTTAAAGAGATTGATCCACCACTACCAAGAACGATTT
>JAEZQN010000144.1 GCA_023441145.1 Bacillota bacterium | reverse complement strand
TAGATGCTCCATCTACGAAATAATCAGCACCTTTTATCAGTAATATAAATCCAATGATAAGCAATCCAATATTTTCTGCTAATTCCATACTTTTCTCCTTTGGTCTTTGTCCATAATAAAGGTTTTTCACTTCATTATGTATTATGTCATTTTACCAAAGGATTATTATTAATGTAATCATTAACTATGAGTGACACTACTTCATTATAACTAGATACTCCAGACGCTTGTGAATTCGCTTTTAGATAAGCATCATTGACTTTTGACTGAAGCCTAGAAATAGTTCCCTCATATTGTTGCCAAAAAGTATTTTTTTTCTTTATATCCGCATTTGCACCGTCACACAATTTATCACGTATCTCATTATATACCTCATTATCATAGCTATATAATTCACTCATACATAAGCTATACGCTGATATGGCTGCACTATACCACAAAGAAGAATTTCCACTATTTCTACAAGCTAGATAAGCAACAAAACTCGCTTCCTCCTCCCTCATAATACCTTTTAAATGTGCTAACTCATGACACATAGTAAAAGGTTGTAAAAAAAGTGGCATATCTCCATTATAGTTTGCTTCCACAGTAAAAAAGCTATAGACTCCACTAATCTGTTGATAGGATAAAACCTCCGAAAATAGTAAATACTTCGGTTTTGGATAATAACCTTCCAAACTAGTATATGTATGGGAGAGGTTATTCATGGCAATCCTTGATTCCTCACGAATCCCCGTAAAAGACAACTCCTTTTCTTTTAAGGAATTGATTTCATCTGTTAGATATTCACATACAAGCTGTAGTTCATCCGTTCCATATTGCTTCACGCTAAAGTGCTCCTTTTGGGCGAAACTTGTTCTTTGATAATTAATTCCACAAAATACAATAAACAAAAAGAATAGAACACTCATCGTAAGCAGTGTATTAGTACCTACCTTTAACCAATACGTCTTTCTAATCCCCTTTTTTTTAGAAACCACGAATACCCCGTAAACGATAGTACCTATAAACACAAAGCAAAGTAGATAAATACATATTTCTGCCACAGAAAAAGGAAATAGGTTAAATACAAAAGCTAACACTACAGAAAGATAGCGATATACATATGTATAATAGCCATCTGCGAATCCATCCATATACCTAGAGAAGAGCGATAAAATAAAACCAAGCAACATCAAACTAAGAGCTATCCATAGTTTATTTGCATTTGATAAAGAGAATATCTTACTCTTACTTTGTTTTCTCTTCATGTCGTCCCCCCTAATCATTTTTTATCTTAATAATTATTATAACAGAAAAATCCTCCCTGTACAGAAGTAACACTATTCCCTTATATATTTCATTAAAAATCCTAATAACATATATTTCGAGTTTTATTGACGATTTATTTTCCATTTGTTACTATTAAATAATATGAGATTACTTTTACATAACACATATTTCCTTAAAGGAGGACAAACAATGTTAGAAAAATTCTTTAAGCTTAAAGAAAATAACACAAATGTGAAGACAGAAGTTATCGCAGGTATTGCAACATTTATGACCATGGCCTACATATTGGCAGTCAATCCATCCATAATTGCGGACTCTAAAAATGGTGCAAGCCCAGAACTTTTTAATGCTGTATTCCTAGCTACTGCCATTTCATCTGGTATTGGTACTTTATTAATGGCATTCTTAGCAAACAAACCTTTTGCTTTAGCTCCTGGTATGGGGTTAAATACCTATTTTGCATCCGTAGTTCTTGGAATTGTGTCAACCTCTGCATTAGGCTATGATGAAGCATTTACAGGTGGTCTTGCTATTATCTTAGTTTCTGGTATCTTATTTACTATTTTAACTTTAGTTAAAGTTCGTGAAAAAATTGTAGAAGCAATTCCTATGAGTATTCGTTATGGTATTACTGCTGGTATTGGTTTAATGCTTGTTAAAATTGGTCTAGACTCTAATGTATCTAATGCCGACTATACGGAAAGCTTTTCCATGATTGGCTTCTTCACTAATGGAGCATCAGGTACCCATGCTCAAATGGAGGCTGCCGGTGCAAATTATAGTCTATTAATAGTATATATTATTACATTTTTTATTGGTTTATTTACCATTGCTATCTTAAATCATAGAAAAGTAAAAGGTTCCATTCTTTATGGAATGCTTGTAGCTAGCATTGCCTACTTTATCGGTGGTACTATCATTGATGTGGATGTATTTGCTTCTGTAAAGAACGCTTCTTTCCTCCCTCAATTTGGGGATATGATGGATAAAACTCTTTTTAATTTCAACTTCTCTACCCTATTTGAAATGGGTGCTCTTGCAGCGGTTATGACTATCATTACCTTCTGTATGGTTGATATGTTTGATACCATTGGAACTTTACTTGGTACTGCAGGCAAAGCTGGCATGCTAGACAAGGATGGTAAAATGGAGAACATGAATCAAGCTCTTTTATCAGATTCTCTTGCTACCTGTGTAGGTGCTTGTACTGGTACCTCTACAGTAACTACCTTTATTGAATCTGCTTCTGGTATAGAAGAAGGTGGTAGAACTGGTTTATCCTCTGTGGTAACAGGTTTACTTTTCTTAGGATGCATCTTTTTTGCTCCTGTAGCTATGTTAATCCCTTCACCTGCTACTGCTGCTGCATTAGTATTCGTTGGAGTGTTAATGATTGGCGCTTTAAAATTCATTGATTACTCTGATCTTACTCAATCAGTTCCAGTCGTGCTTATGTTAGCATTTATGATGATTACAAGTGGTATTGGTAATGGAATTGGTATTGGTTTAATCGCTTACTCTATTATGAAGCTTTGTACTGGCAAACGTAAAGAAGTATCTATCATTACAATCATTCTTTCCTTACTATTTATAGGTAAGTTCTTTATTCTTTACTAATCAAGGGAATACTCCTTGGGCCTATATTATGCACAAAAAGGTGGAAATAGCAAAAAACATGTTAAAACATTCGGAAGATAGCTATTCGCATATTACATCTTCCCTAGGCTTTTCATCTCAAAGTCACTTCACAAAAATCTTTAGAGAAGAAACTGGATATACACCACATAAGTATAGAATGCTGTTTTACAAACATAGTATTATACTAAACAACAAGTACCAAAAACAATGATAATGTTGAACATGTATTGCATAATTCTATACTGCTTACATAGCAGAGGATGTATTGTTTTAAGCACGTTACGTAAAAAAAGTCCGATTTTAGGGAATTTCCTAAAGTCGGACTTTTTGCTATGGTTATTAAATTAAGCTACACAAACATTAACTGCTTGATCACCACGAGCGCCTTTAGTTACATCATAAGTAACTTGTTGGCCTTCCTGTAATGTCTTAAATCCATCAGACATAATTCCTGTAAAGTGAACGAAGATGTCCTCTCCAGTTCCTTCGTTTGTTATAAAGCCAAATCCTTTTTCTGAGTTAAACCATTTTACTGTACCTTTGTTCATGAAAGATACCTCCTAAATAATATTAATACTTTGCATGTTAATTCCATAAGAGGATAGATCTCTATTCATACTTATGATAACTAGAACATCAGGTAAACAGGTGTGGCCTTTAAACTCTGTGTTTCTGTTATTGCTTTATAACGCTATTGCAGGGCAATTTTAGTTATAAAAAAATCACATCCATTGTATGTCATACCTCTGAAAGACTTACAATACTGATGTGAATCAAATCAACATATAAAATACTAAAGACAGTTTATCATAAACTCAGTATCCTGTCAAGTCCAAAATACAAATAGATTTCCAAATTATTACATTTGTCAATCATTTGGTCTACGATAGAAATTACCTTGAATCTGATCAGATTTCACAATATTTATAAATGCATTGGTATCCACTTTTTTAATTAAAGAAATCACTTGGCTAATCTCATCACTAGAAACTACAGAGTACAACATCTCCCTCTCCTGATTTTTATAAAGACCAGTTCCCTTAAATAGAGTTGCATCATGGTGAGTAGCAATACGAATCTGCTCATATACCTCATCTGGCTTATCTGTGATTATTAAAAGTGTTTGCTTTTGATATTTACGAAACATGAACTGCACAGCTGTAATATTCACATACTGATAGATAATGGAATACATAGCCTTTTCCCAGCCAAATAACAGACCTGCTATCGTTAAAATCACTGCATTCCCGATTAATATATAATTCCAAGCATCCACTCCATATCGTTCTGACACAAAAATAGAGATAAAATCTGTTCCTCCACTTGTGGCATTATTCCACAGACAGAGACAGATGGCAAATGCCGTAATTAGACCACCAAAAACACAAATTAGCAATATATCATAAGTGATACTAAAGGACGGAATAATATCCGTGAAAATACTGGTAAGAAAAATCATAAGTCCAGAATAAAGGGTAAATTTCTTTCCAATAAAATGATAGCTAAGTAATGCTGGAAAAATATTTAGTGCGATATTAACGACGCTAAATGGGATCGTTATATCTAAGAATTTTTTGCAAACTTCTTGAATCAGTATGGTTAATCCATTAAAACCACCAGGAATTAGATTTCCTTGATGAACAAAACTATTTAGGTTAAATGCCATAATTGCTGCCGCAATTACTATAAGGGTAATTCTCTTTACTTCCCTTAAGCGAACCCACTTCATCTTTTGACTCCTTTCACCAATCCTATCTTCCTACATTCTGCAAACAGAAACTTAAAAGGATAATTATAGCACAGCCTACTACTAAAGCGACTGCATATTTTGCATATTTCTTCATAATAACACCACCTTATCTTACAGTTGCATTATAAACAGAATCATTGTAAAAATCAATTAATTCTTCCTATCCACCCATTTTTCGATATGAATACTATAGATATCATCAAAACTGATTTTCGTATTCACAATCTGCAACACTCTACTACTAAGAGTTATTTTTGATACCATACCTGTGAGCTTTATATACTCTTTATTGCAATAATATACAATTGTTACTATATCATGAATCTTAAGTTGGATAAGCTTTCTATTAAGCTCATCCAAAGAATCTTCCGTAAGCACTATCTTGTCGACAACAATCTTTTCTTTCTCCTCAAGTGCCTGTTCTAACCCCTTTAAAGCAGCAAAAGGCATAAATTGCTTAGCCCTGTCTGCCATAGGCATCTTTCTTCTGTTACCCACCACTCTTATGTCCTCCAATCTGTTGGTTCCTTTCCATAGTAGTTGCTTCCTTTTCCAGATTCATCCCCTTTAGAATTGCATTTTTACCAAACTTCTTCTGAATCTCTAATGCTGCCTTCTGTAATTTACGATCCTTTTCTAATTCAGCAGGATTGGTAAATAGGTCATACTGTTCAAAAGCCTCATCTATTAAGTGATTAAACGACATATTCAGTTTTCGTACTCCAAGACTTCTATCCACAAGCTTGTCATACAAAGCTAACATATTTTTTTGAATGGCACGATTGGAATTGGTGCAAATTGTCATAGTAGCGCTACCGTTAGATGGTTTCACCCCATATATATTGGAATAACTTATGCTAAGACTAATATTATTCGTTACAAGACTTTTCTCTACTAGTTCTAAACATAGTAACTCGCACATTTCTTTTATAATTAGTCTAGCTTCCGTATAGCAATAATCCCTTGCTAATACTTGTCCGCTGGATATGGAATTGCTTTTTGGCTTATATGCTTTAATATCTGCAATAGTACAGGTTTCCCTGCCCCAAGCATGATCAATTAATAACTCCGCATCTATACCAAAGATCCGATATAGCCAGTCCTCATCTGCCTTAGCCAAATCTCCCATAGTATAAATACCTATCTTTGATAGGCGCTCTGTAGTACCGGAACCCACTCTCCAAAAATCCTTTAATGGCTTATGATTCCACAAGGTTTTTTTATACAATTCCTCATCTAGGTATCCAATATTATCCTTTACATGCTTAGCTGTAATATCAAGAGCAATCTTTGCCAAATATAGATTGGTTCCAATCCCACAGGTGGCAGTAATTCCTGTAGTTTGACGGACATCCTCCATGATCTTAATACTAAGCTCCTTAGCTGAAATTCCATACAGAGGCAAATAATCTGTAACATCCATAAAAACTTCATCTATGGAATAAGGGTGAATATCCTCTTTGGCAATGTATTTAAGATAAACCTCGTAGATTCTGGCAGAATATTCAATGTAGAGCTTCATCCTCGGAGGTGCTATGATATACTCAATATTTTTGTCTATCTCAAATACTCTGCATCTATTTTTTATCCCTAAGGCTTTCATGGAAGGTGAGATTGCTAAACATATGGTCTTCTCTGTTCGTTCTGGGTCAGCCACTACAAGATTGGTGGTCAATGGGTCTAAGCCTCTCATAACACATTCCACAGAGGCATAAAATGACTTTAAGTCAATGCAGATATAGGTTCTATCTCTCACAATGGCATTCTCCTTTCTTAAGAGGTTTGCTTTTAATTATACTACATGTATAAAAATACTCCAACTTAAAAAGACACCACTAGAAATTCTTCTTCCCTAGTGGTGGCCTTAATTTAATTATACTAATTTAAGATTACCATAATACTCTGTCTGCAAGTAGGAATTATTTGTAGTATCAGAGAATTTTGTAATTCCTATTCTAGCACCATCCTTTACATAACAAACACATACAGATGGTTCTTATTCTACATAGCCATCATGAATGTTTCTCTAAGTATCCTTCCGGGTCCACCACTGCATAAAAAGCTTCCTTCGGTTGATAATTTGCATCAAAGAGACATGGGCACATTTCAGTTCTCCAGCTTTGAGAGTCGATACTACCCCAGAAACTAACTCTTTCAATCTTATCACTATACTTTTTCAGTACTTTAAATATCTTGGCATAGGTAAGAGCTTGCTCAATCTCTCCTTCTTCTGACAGTTCTCCATTTACGGCTCTAGGATAGGTCACATCTAACTCTGTTATACTAATTTCGATACCTAAATCACTAAATTTCTCTATGGCATACTCTAATCCACTTGCTGGCGTTCCAGTTTGATAGTGAGCTTGTATTCCTACTCCATCAATCGGAACACCTTGGCTTAATAAATCCTTAATCATAGCATAGGCTACATCAGCCTTCTCAGGAGTTTCTAAATTATAATCATTATAGTATAGTTTACAGTCTGGATCTGCCTCCTTCGCAAAACGGAAGGCCATGGCTAAGTATTCAGGTCCAATGGAATTATACCATTTAGTCTTTCTTAAACATTTAGTCCAGTCACCATCATTTGGTAATTTGTATCCATCCTCAATGGCTTCATTTATAACGTCCCAAGAGATAAACTGTCCCTTGTAATGACCTGCCACATTCATAATATGATTCTTCATCTGGGCAATAGCAACTTCCTTATCTTCATCACTTGTCATCCAATCTGGAATCTGCGAGTGCCAAACAAGTGTATGAGCTACTACGTTAAAATTATTCTCCTTGGCAAAGGACATCATCTTATCTGTTGCTTCAAAAGTAAAAGTACCTTCTACTTCTTGCATGCCTTCTGGCTTAAGAATATTTTCTGGAGTGATGACATTAAACTGAGTTTTTAATAACCCAATATCCTTATCACCCAGATTTGTCTCTGCATAGATTCCTCCTACCAAAAAATCGTCCTTATAGATTTTCTTTAAGGATGGTAAGTCTTTGAATTCATCAATAGAACCTTCATCATTAGGTTTAGTAGTTTCGTCTGGGCTAGGGACTATTGAAGGATTAGTAGACTCTTTCGTTGGTACTCCAGATGGTGTATATGGTTTAGGCGTAACTAAAGTATTCCCTCCGTTACTACATGCCACAGTAAAAAGTAAGCATATCACCAGAAACAGGGAACAAACTCTCTTAATTTTCATAATCTCCTCCTTATGTGCGAAACAAGCTCACTGTAAGGTAATATATAAATTCTATACCGTACGCGAGCTCTTTGTGATATTAGTTTATTAGATAAACTAATTAATTACAATACTTCATTTGCATAAACTTTACCCTAAATTCATGTTACTTTTTACCAATATCTATATAATTTTGTAAACTTTATTCCAATTGCTTAAACATTCAAACATAGGGTAATTTATATATCATTTTTTGTCGATATGATTTTTAGTACATATATCAATAATATGAAATTAAATGATTAGAACATCACAATATTTGCATAGAACATGTTAATGATATATGCTAGAATACTTTATACTTATATATCGAGAAAGGAAGAAAAAAATATGGAGAAAAACAGTAAGCAAAACGAACCTCTAGTTACACATTTGTATACTGCTGATCCTTCAGTACACGTTTATGAAGGAAAGCTTTATATTTATCCTTCCCATGATTTAGATCATAATGGAGAAGATAATGACAATGGTGACCAATATAAGATGGAGGATTATCACATTCTTTCTATGGATGACGTTGATGCACCTTGTATCGACCACGGGGAAGCACTTCACATGAAGGATGTACCTTGGGTAAGTAAACAGATGTGGGCACCTGACGCTGCATACAAGGATGGTACATATTACTTATTCTTCCCAGCTAGAGACAAGGATGGTATTTTCCGTCTTGGTGTGGCAACTAGTAAGAATCCTGCAGGACCATTTACTGCAGAACCAGATTATATTGAGGGAAGCTATAGCATTGACCCTGCTGTTTTAATGGATGATGATGGAAAAGCATATATTTACTTTGGTGGTCTATGGGGAGGCCAATTAGAAAAATGGGCTGGCAACGTATATAACCCAGATGGAACTGAACCACCTAAGGGTGCTAAAGCCTACGGACCACGAGTTGCAGAACTTAGCGACGATTTAAAATCCTTTAAAGCAGATCCTGAAGAGATATTAATCGTTGATGAAGATGGCAATCCACTTACTGCAGATGATGAAGATAGACGTTATTTTGAAGGACCTTGGATGCATAAATATAATGGCAATTACTATCTATCCTATTCCACAGGTACAACTCACTACTTAGTATATGCCGTTGGCAAAACACCTAAGGGACCTTTTACTTATAAGGGTAGAATCTTAGAACCTGTAATTGGTTGGACAACTCACCACTCCATTGTCCAGTTTAAGGATAAATGGTACTTATTCTACCATGATTCCTCCTTATCTGGTGGGGTAAATCATAAACGTTGCGTTAAGTTTAGAGAATTAAAATACAACGAAGATGGAACTATTATTCCAATGGATCCATATAAAGAATAGTCTAAAAAAGGTCATCTTACTTATGTTAAGATGACCTTTACTATGCTAACAGCCAGTTGCATGGTTTGTTGTTTCCTTTACTTTAGGACATAGACTATTGAGTACCTCTTTTACCGTAGTAATTTCCTTTTGTAAATAGGTCTTTGCTCCACAGAATATAAGCCCTTCCTTGGTATCTCCATTCACTGCACGAATTAAGGCATCTGCTATACAGTACTTGGTTTCCATAGGATTACAAGAGCTAATGCACCTTTTACAGCCTGTAGTAGGTACTCTGCCCTCTTTAATCCGTTCTAGAAAATTATTCTTTATTGCCCGTCCTGGTAATCCTACTGGACTTTTGATAATGACAATATCCTCCTTGGTACAATCGACATAGGCCTCTTTATATGCCTCGTGGGCATCGCATTCCTTTGTCGTAACAAAGAGGCTTCCTACTTGAACACCATCTACTCCTAAGGACATGCTATTTTCTACGTCAGTAGAATCGCTTATTCCTCCACCTAAAAAAATAGGTATTTTCTTTTGGTATTTTTCTGCATATTCCTTAATTACAGTAATAATTCCTTTTACTTCCTCTGCATAGCTATTCTCTTTATAGTATTCTATATCCTCTTCATGAAATCCAAGATGCCCCCCTGCCTCAGGTCCTTCTATCACAACAAGGTCTGGACAAGCCTTATGCTTCTTATCCCACATCTTAAATATAATTTGTGCTGCCTTTACAGAGGAAACTATAGGCGCTAGCATCGTTTTACTTCCCTTTGTAAGACTAGGAAGCTCTAGTGGAAGTCCAGCACCAGATATAATGATATCTATGCCAGCTTTTACAGACTCTACCACATATCGTGCATATTCTTTTGTTGCCACCATGATATTTACCCCGAGGATACCATCTGGTGCTATTGCCCTAGCCCGTCTTATATGCTCCCTTAACATTTTTAGATTAGTCTCTAGGGGGCTTAGTTTATACTCTGGTTCACTATATCCTATTTGAGCTGCCGAAATTACACCAATTCCGCCCTCTTTAGAAACTGTTCCCGCTAGGGTACTTAGACTAATACCTACTCCCATACCACCTTGCATGATTGGGTATTTCAATTCTTTCTTGCCGATTTTAATGTTGTACACCTCCACAATAGCAAATTCTCTTATAGGACACGAAAGCGTCTATAACGTCTTTCCAACAATTGTGCCTTATCTATGTCTTTATAGTTCTTAATAAATGAGAAAATCTCTTGTTTTAACTCATTGATGAGCATTTTCTCATTGTTGTTCTCTTCTATAATTTTCTCTACAACACCAAGCTCTTTTAGCTCACTGGCAGTCATTTTCATAAGCTTAGCTGCTTCATCTGCCCGCTTACTATCCTTCCAAAGTATAGACGCAAACCCCTCTGGAGATAGAATGGAATAGGTTGCATTCTCTAGCATCCAAACCTCATCAGATACACCTAAGGCAAGCGCACCACCACTACCACCTTCTCCTATAAAGATAGACAGGATAGGTACCTTTATCCCTGACATTTCATATAAATTCCTAGCAATCGCCTCTCCCTGTCCTCTCTCTTCTGCTTCGATTCCACAGTAGGCTCCAGGAGTATCAATAAAGCAAATAATTGGTCGATTAAACTTTTCTGCCTGTTTCATCAAGCGTAATGCTTTTCGATATCCTTCTGGCTTAGGCATTCCAAAGTTACGCAATATATTTTCCTTGGTATCACGTCCTTTTTGTGTACCTATAACTGTTACACTCTGGCCATTAATACGTGCAATTCCACCAACAATAGCTCTATCATCTCCAGATAGTCGGTCTCCATGGAGTTCGATAAAACTTGAAAAGATACCTTGTATATAATCTAAAGAGTAAAAGCGATTAGCATCACGAGATAGCCTAACTCTGTCCCAAGCTGTAATTTCTTGATCCATACTTAACTCCTTACTAGAGCATACAACAACTGCTTCATTGTGTGTCTCTTACTGATTCGATCTATATAACCATGTTCCAACAAATATTCTGCTCGTTGAAAGCCTTCTGGTAACTTTTGCCTGATGGTCTGTTCAATAACTCTAGGACCAGCAAAGCCTATCAAAGCACCTGGTTCTGCCAATATAATATCACCTAGCATTGCAAAGCTTGCCATTACTCCACCTGTCGTTGGATCTGTTAAAACGGAAATATAGTATAACCCTTCCTCATCATGCTTCTTAATTGCTTGCGCTGTCTTTGCCATCTGCATTAATGAAACAATTCCTTCCTGCATTCTAGCACCACCAGAACAGCAAAACAGAATTAAGGGAAGTCTCTCCCTAGTAGCGCCTTCTACTAATCTAGTAATCTTCTCTCCTACAACATACCCCATGCTTCCCATCATAAACTTGGCACCCATAACTCCAATGGCAACAGGTACATTATGAATAAGACCTACCCCAGTAACGATGGCCTCATCTAAAGAGGTGGACTCTCTAGTAGCCTTTAGCTTCTCTTTATAACCTGGGAAATTTAGAGGATCGCTGATTTCCATACTAGCATCCCATTCAGTAAAGCTACCTTCATCTAAGATCATACTTAACCGTTCTCTAGGGGAGAGTCTAAAGGGATGATTACAGCTAGGACAAACATGATAATTCTCGATTAGATCTTGAGTATAAATAATGTTTCCACAGTGACTACATTTTTCAAACAGACCATCTGGAATATCAACGGTATGTGGAGTTTTTCTGTTTAATAGCGAATTCTTTTTTATACGCTCCTTAATCATGCCATCTCTCCTCTTGCTTTATTGATGCAGAAACGCTCAATATATTGGGTATCTAGTTCATTGGCCTCAAATTCCTTCTGTTCAATGACTTCATAAAGAAAATCTGTATTAGTCTTAGTTCCCTCAATCACCAATTCACCTAGCGCACTTTTCATTTTTTCTATTGCTTCCTTCCTATCCCTACCCTTAACTAACAGCTTTGCAAGTAAGGAATCGTACATAGGTGGAACGGTATATCCCTGATATAAAGCAGAATCAATTCTTATTCCACAGCCTCCTGGGAAATGAAGATTTTCAATCGTACCAGGAGTCGGCATAAAATTACAGTCAGGGTCCTCTGCATTAATACGGCATTCGATGGCGTGACCGTTAAGCTTGATGTCCTCTTGTTTTATGAGGAGCTTCTCTCCAGCTGCCATGTGTATCTGCTCTTTAATCAAATCAAGACCTGTAACAAGCTCTGTTACCCCATGCTCAACCTGAATTCTTGTATTCATTTCCATAAAATAAAAGTTCTGCTCTTTATCTACTAAAAACTCTATGGTACCTACAGTAGAGTAATTTACTGCCTTTGCTGCTCGAACTGCGGCTTTCCCCATCTCATCTCTTACCCTAGGGTCTAAGATAACAGCTGGAGATTCCTCTAATAACTTTTGATGTCTCCGTTGTAAGGAACAGTCTCTCTCACCAAGATGTACCACATTGCCATACTGATCGGCTAATATCTGTACCTCGATATGTCTAGCTGTAGAAATATACTTCTCAATATACATGGTATCGTCTGCAAAAGCACTTTTTGCCTCTGACTGAGCATTCTGGAATAACTTTATAAACTCTTTTTCATTATGAGCAATTCGCATGCCCTTTCCGCCACCACCTAAGGCTGCCTTTATCATTACTGGATACCCAAAGGAATCTGCTTGTTTCTTTGCTACCTTAACGTCCCTTACAGACTCTTTTGTACCTGGAATGACAGGAACTTTGGCTTCCTTCATAGTTTTTCTTGCTTCTGCTTTGTTTCCCATTTTCGTAAGAACCGTTTCGTCTGGTCCTATGAAAACGATATTACATTGTTTACATAAAGACTGAAACTTGCTATTTTCTGATAGGAAACCAAACCCTGGATGTATAGCATCTGCCCCAGTTGCCACTGCGGCGCTTAGGATTCTTTGCATATTTAGATAACTATCCTTCGCTTTCACAGGTCCGATACAGACAGTTTCATCGGCTAGCATAGTATGAAGCGCTTCCTTGTCTGCTTCCGAACATATTGCTACTGTTTGAATTCCCATTTCACGACAAGCTCTTATGATACGAACTGCAATTTCACCACGATTTGCAATTAAGATCTTTTGAAACATTTAGCACACCTCCAGCTACCCGATGACAAAGGTTAAAGTTGCCTGAGTACAAACATTCTCATCCACATAAGCAATTGCTTTTGCAACCCCAATTGGGCCTTTTCGCTTAATAAGTTCAACTTCCAAACGTAGTACTTCACCAGGAACTACCTTTCTTTTAAATTTGGCATCAGAAATTCCACCAAAATAAACGGTTTTACCTTTAAATTCTTCACAACTTAAGCAAATAACAGCTCCTACCTGAGCTAATGCCTCGATAATCAATACTCCAGGCATAACGGCTTCCTCTGGAAAATGTCCTGGAAAAAAAGGTTCATTGTAGGAAACGCATTTTCTCCCGATTCCTCGTATTCCTGGTTCTATCTCAAGTATTCGATCAATTAAAAGGAAGGGACTTCTATGAGGTATTATTTTTTTAATTTCATTAATATTTAATTCCATTAACCTATCCTCACTATTCCTTGCCCATATTCTACTAATTGCTCATTTTCAACCAAGATTTCTACAATGACTCCATCCTTTGTCGCCTCTACTTCGTTCATCAGCTTCATAGCCTCAATGATACCAATCACTTGGCCTTTTTTTACGGTATCTCCCACCTTAATATAAGGGTCAGCACCTTCGGCTGGTTGAGCATAAAAGACACCTACCAAAGGAGAGGATACAACCTCACCAGTTGGTTCTACAACTGTCTCACATTTTATATTCTGTTCTATCGTAATACTAGCAGGTTCATTTGAATGAATCACATTTGTAGGTTGCTGTTGTAGTATAAGACAACTCCCATTTTCCTCATATTGAAAAGAAGATAATGTAGAATTTGAGACAGTTTCCACTAACTTAAGAATTTGTTCCATTTGCATAATAAAGCCTCCTTCTATTACTCCACATATTTCTTAACTAAGATACTTCCGTTATGACCCCCAAACCCTAAGGAGTTACTTAAGGCATACATCACCTTACGATCAGTAACAGCTTTAGACGTATAGTCTAAGTCAAGTTCCTCGTCTGGGTTCTTATATCCTACTGTAGGATGAATATAATCCTCCATAAGTTCCTTTACACAAGTAATGAATTCAACAGCCCCTGCAGCACCTAATAAATGGCCTGTCATAGATTTTGTAGACTGCACCTTAACCTTATCGGCATCCTCTTTAAATGCCTTCTTAATAGCTCTTGTTTCAAACAAATCATTATGATGAGTACTAGTACCATGGGCATTAATCACAGTGACATCCTTTGGTGTGATATTAGCTTCCTTTATGGCAAGCTCCATTGCTCTTGCTGCCCCCTCTCCATCTTCACAAGGAGAGGTAATGTGGAAGGCATCACTAGTGGCGCCATAACCTACCACCTCTGCTAATATTGTAGCTCCACGTGCCTTAGCATGCTCATAGGATTCCAAAATAACAACTCCAGCACCTTCTCCCATGACGAAGCCACTGCGCTCTTTATCAAAAGGAATAGACGCTCTATTTGGATCGGTTGACTGAGTTAAAGCAGTTAAAGCCCCAAACCCAGCGATACCAATTGGTGTGATAGAAGCTTCGGTTCCACCTGCCACCATAACATCAGCCTCACCCCACTGTATATAGCGATAGGCTTCTCCAATAGAATGGGTTCCTGTAGCACATGCTGTTACTACATTGGTACTTTTTCCTTTCAACCCATAAGCAATAGCAATATTACCTGCTGCCATATTGGAAATCATCATAGGAACTAATAGGGTGGATACTCTATTAGGACCCTTATCTAATAGCTTCTCGTATTCCTTTTCCATCACTTGAAGACTACCAATTCCAGAACCAACACTTACTCCAATTCTAGTTCTATCTTCTTTTTCTAAGTCTAATCCGGAATGCTCCAGGGCTTCTTTCGTTGCAACTACTGCATACTGACAAAATAGATCCATTCTTTTCGCGGATTTTGGATCCATATATTCCTTTGCATCAAAGTCTTTTATTTCAGCTGCTAATTTTACCTTGTAATTTGTAGTATCAAATCGGGTAAGTGGTCCAATCGCTACCGTTTCCTTCTTTATACTCTCCCAGAATTCGGATATATTTTTTCCATTTGGGGCTATGATACCTAACCCAGTAACCACTACTCTCTTTTTTTGATTCTCCATTGTAACCTCCTTGATTTAAAGCGCTAGTCCTCCATCTACTCCAATGACCTGACCTGTTATATAGGAGGCCTTATCAGAGGCAAGAAAAGCAACAACATCTGCTACTTCTTTCGCCTCTCCTAGACGTCGTAGGGAAATATTATTAGACGCATTTTCAATAATCGCATCGGATAGCTTCTCCGTCATTTCTGTGCGGATAAAACCTGGTGCTACTGCATTTACAGTGATTCCTTTTGAACCTATTTCCTTAGCTAGAGATTTGGTAAGACCAATCATCCCTGCCTTTGAGGCTGCATAATTCACCTGACCAGCATTTCCATTTACTCCTACTATGGAGGAGATATTAATAATTCTACCGTATTTTTGTTTCAGCATGATTCTAGCTACAAGTTTTGAGGTGTAAAAACAACCTGTCAAATTAGTTTCTAGTACCTGAGAAAATTCCTCTTCGCTCATTTTTAGGATCAAGTTATCTTTCGTGATTCCTGCATTGTTTACCAATACATCGATGCGACCATAGGCAGACATAACTTCCTTTATCATGGCACTTACAGAGTCCATATCGCTGACATTTGCTTTAATAACCATAGCTTCTGCCCCAAAAGCGTTAATTTCCTTCTTAGTATCAAGGGCTTTATCCAATGAACCATTGTAATTAATGACAACAATGTATCCCTCTTTGGCCAGTGCTTTTGCAATTTCCTTACCTATACCTCTGCTAGCTCCAGTTACTAGTGCAACCCGTCTATCCACCTACTTCACCTCTTCCTTTTGTAACATAACTATAAGTTCATTCATGTCAGACACCTTTTCTACATTATAGATTTGTGATTGACTATTTATCTGCCTTACTAAACCAGTTAAGGTTTTACCTGGTCCAACCTCAACAAAGAGATCTACCCCATCTTTTATCATTGCTTCTATGCTTTGTCTCCATAAAACCGGAGAAGATACTTGCTTTACAAGTAAGTTCTTAACTCTCTGCTCCTCTCCATCCTGAATGCTTACATATTCAGATGTCACGTTAGTGAGATAGGGAATCTTAGATTTGTGGAAGTCGATTTCTCTTAAGACTTCAGATAGCTTTAGTCCGCATTCTCTTAACAATGGAGAATGGAATGGTCCACTGACCTTTAAGGGTACTACCTTTTTAGCTCCAGCCTGTTTTAACCTCTCGCAGGCTTTAGCTACAGCATCCTTCTCCCCTGATATGACGGTTTGTACTGGACTGTTGTAGTTAGCAATTTGTACGACTCCCTCTACTTCTTTACAGACTTGTTCTATCACTGTAGAATCAAGGTAAAAGATAGCTGCCATAGCCCCCTGTCCTTTCGGTACCGCCTGTTCCATGAGAACACCTCGTTTTCTAACCACTGGTAGGGCGTCTTCAAAGCTTAGTATCCCACTGGCTACTAATGCATTGTACTCTCCAAGGCTTAATCCAGCACATATATCTGGATTAATGCCTCTACTAGTTAGTGCAACACGAATCGCTTCACTTACAGTAAAAATAGCTGACTGAGTATACTCCGTCTGATTGATCTTATCATTTTCTTCAAAGCACATTGTGGTAACAGTAAAGTCTAACTGTGCATTTGCTTTCTCAAATACTTCCTTACTTTCTGGAAAGGTATCATAAAATTCCTTTCCCATTCCTATATATTGAGCCCCCTGTCCAGGGAATAAAAAGCTAATTTTGGGCATAGTTCATCCTCGCTTCGCTACTTGAACCAAGCGTCCTCCTTTTTGCTATTCATTTTAAGAACTAATTAATTCACAAGTTCCTCTGCCTGCAAAATAATTTCTTCCATCATCTCTTTACAGGTTTGCTCTCTTTCAACAAGTCCAGCAATCTGTCCGGCCATCATGGTTCCATTTAATACATCTCCATCCACAACCGCTTTTTTTAGAGAACCTAAGGTAAGATACTCCAGTTCTTCAAAACTCTTTCCTTCCTTTTCTAACTTTAGATATTCTCTAGTCATAGCATTCTTAATCGCACGAATTGGATGGCCATGAGATCTTCCAGTTACAGTAGAATCGATATCATTGGCTTTTAAAATCTTCTGTTTATAATTGTCATGAATAGTACATTCCTTAGCAACTAAAAATCTTGTTCCTAATTGGGCCCCTTGAGCACCTAGCATCATAACGGCAGCAAGGCCTCTTCCGTCTCCAATACCACCAGCTGCGATAACAGGTATACTTACCTGATCTACTACCTGAGGTATCAATGTCATCGTAGTTAATTCTCCAATATGTCCTCCAGATTCACACCCTTCAGCGATCAAGGCGTCTGCTCCATAACGTTGCATCCGTTTTGCAAGGGCTACACTGGCTACTACCGGAATTACCTTAATACCGGCTGCTTTCCATGCAGGAATGTATTTTTCGGGATTACCCGCTCCTGTTGTTACTGCCGCTACCTTCTCTTCCACTAGCACCTGAGCCAGCTCTTCTGCGTAAGGGCTAAGTAACATAATATTTACTCCAAAGGGACGGTCAGTTAGTTCTTTAGTCTTTCTAATTTCTTGGCGAATTACCTCAGCTGGAGCATTTCCCCCTGCAATGATACCTAATCCACCTGCATTAGATACTGCAGCAGCTAACTTATGCTCTGCTACCCAAGCCATTCCGCCTTGGAGGATAGGATACTTAATCCCTAGTAAGTTGCATATGCTCGTCTTCATATCTTATTCCTCAACACCTTTAGATTTTAAATAATCCATAATATCCTGTACGGTTTTAATATCTACTAAATCGTCCGAAGGAATCTCAATATCATATTTTTCTTCAAGTGCCATAACAAACTCAAATATATCTAGGCTATCTGCTCCTAAATCCTCCTTTAAAGCTGTAGTTGGAGTAATTTCTCCTGTTACATTAAGACCTTCTCTAATCATTTCAACTAAATTCTCAAACATTCTTATTCTCCTTTACTTATACCACTACTTTTATTTGTTTTTTCTTTTTAGAAATAAGAGCGATTACACTAAATGTTAATGCGATTACAGCAAAGATTCCCATGGTAATGGTAATTATTCTTTTAATGTTGTTACGTATCGCCTGAAGCATACGTGCAAAACGGTTTTTCAGTCGCACCCAAAACCCTTCTATATCCTTTTCAACTTGATCATCTTCAAAGGTTGTAAATTTTAATTCTCCAAATAAATCTATTAGGTAACGATCATTCATTCCTACCACTCCTTTCCTAATTCTCTTTTCATGCTGACCCTTAGCCTAGAAAGCTTACTGTCAACAGCATTTACTGTAGAAGACATTTTCTTCGCTATTTGTTTAGAGGATTGCATATAGAAATACCTACGAATCACTAATTCTCTGTCTTTGGCATTTAGCTTCTCGAGAAATTGCTGAAGCCTATATACATCTTCCTTAAGTACTATTTGTTCTTCAAGACTCTTATCCTCTGCCATGTAATTTAGAGCTGCCTCAGGATAATCTAGAGCAATTAAATCCTTCTCCTTTCGAGACACATCTCTAAGTCGATTGACTGCAGTATTTCTGGCAATGACCTTTATATACGTCTTTAAAGACGACTTTGACAAATCATATCGCTCTATGTTTCTCCATATCTTCATATAAGTATCATTCAGACATTCTTCTGCATCTCGATGACTCGAACCTAATATCGTATTGATGATATAGAGAATTAACTTCTCATATTTATGTGCAAGTTTAATGAGTCCTGCTTCTTCTCTATTTGAAAGCAATTCAACAATTTCCTGATCAGTCAATTTGTTACCTCCTTTGCTTACATATACTTATACCCCAACTTTTTCTAAATCTTGCAATAAATTTTATTTATTTTGTTTTTATTATAACCCAATATTTTGTAATATCCTACCAATTTATAAAACTAGTCCAGAATAGTTATGTAATAACAGAACAAAGGGGCTGTAAAAAAACAGCTCTGACGAAATGCCATAGCGACATCAGATGATGTTGCTATGGCATTTCTAGTCTTTTCTAGACTTTTCTCTAAAAAAGGTTTACTTAATAAACCTGTGCAATTTCA
>JAEZQN010000136.1 GCA_023441145.1 Bacillota bacterium | reverse complement strand
AAAAGCTGTAATTTTAGAGTTTACCTTAATTTCTTGTGGTTATAACCTTTACAAACATCATAATAAAAGGAAACGAATGCAATTAATAGCATGAGATTCAGACCAATAGTGGTAGTAAGTTGACCTGTGATTGCACAGGTTTATTAAGTGAACCGTTTTTTAGAGAAAAGTCCAGAAAAGACTAGAAATGCCATAGCAACATCATCTGATGTCGCTATGGCATTTCGTCAGAGCTGTTTTTTTACAGCCCCTTTTCTATAGACAGAAGGAGCCATGCTAGTATGCTTTTTAAATACCTTGGTAAAATAATTGGTATCTAAATAGCCCACTCTCTCTCCTATTTCATTTATCGGAAGTTCTGTCTCTTCTAGCATGATTTTTGCAAGATCCATGCGAATATGTAAAAGATAAGTTAGACAAGTCAATGAGGTTTGTTCCGTAAATATACTATTAAGTCGATTACGATTCATATGAAATTGTCTAGTTAAATCTGTCAGGGTAATCTCCTCTCCAATATGTTCATGAAGGTACTGTATGATTACTCCAATGGTAGGGTCAATATAAGCATGTTCCGTCTGCATTCTATACTGTTCAATACAAGAGTAGTTTATGTAAAATAGCAATTCCATAAAATAAGACCTACTCCGGCAAGGCCAGACACCATCCTTCTGCATAATCAGCTCCTGCTCCATATGCTCCGCAAGATTGAGAATGGTTACTGCTGCTGACGTTGTTAGATGATATATCTTAGAAAGAAGATTCTTATCTGGCAGGAATCCTTTAATTAAATTATAGTCCTGAGAGAGCGCGCTTACTGTCTGTTTTTCAAAAACCTCAGTATAAAGTCTATCATATGTAAAATAATCATGGATAACAGTAGGTTTAAAATACACCGTAAGGCTCTTTAACTTGTCCTTATGTACTATCTCTAAATGATCTTGATTGGATAGTAATATAATTGCAGGTGCCACTATATAACGAATCTTCTCTTCTTCCTTTACATGCAACACCCCAGACTTCACTATGAGAAGCTTAAAGGTATTACTATCATTGATATATGGTGAACAATCCTGTTCTCTATCAACATAAAGATCAACTATACGATTCCAGTATTTATTGAAACTTTTTGTGCATAAGTCCATTTTGTTACCCCTTTTTTAGATTATAAATAATAAGTAGAATATATTAAAAATAATATCTTTTATTATGTATCTCCAAAGATTGATATCGACATAATATAAGATAAAATATATGGTATTATTTAACAAACTAAAGCAAAAAGTTTATATATATAAATAATTGACAAATTTTAGAAAATACCATATAATGTATATATAACAATCTAACCCCATAGATTTAGTTATTATCTTTAGTCACAGGTATAAGTATTTCATAATATTTGTACCCTTACATCCCCAGATGTAGAAAGAGAGATTACTCTGACCCCCAAATTCAGTTTAATCTCTCTTTTCTTGGTTTATTCGTATCTATTCTTCATTTCGAAATAGGATTTCTCCTGTCTGTGCATCCATATGTTCAATAATGGCTAAGGATTCCAGTTGAATACCAGTAGCACGAATCAACTCTCCTCCTGTTTGAAATCCTTTCTCGATAGCAATTCCGATACCTTCAATAGAAGCACCTGCATCCTGTACTAAAGTAATTAGTCCAATCAACGCGCAGCCATTGGCAAGAAAATCATCAATAATTAATACATGGTCATCCTTACTTAAAAACTTCTTAGAAACAATTACATCATAGGTCTTACCATGGGTAAATGACTTAATCTGAGTAGTGTACATCTCCCCATCTAAATTGATACTTTGAGCCTTCTTAGCAAATACTACTGGCACATTAAAATATCTGGCAACAATACATGCTAATCCTATCCCGGATGCTTCAATGGTCAGAATTTTGTTGATATTCTTCTTTGCAAATAGACGTTTAAACTCTTCACCCATTTTTTCAAAGAGCTCAATATCCATCTGATGATTTAAGAAGCTATCCACTTTAAGTACATTACCGGATTTTACTACTCCGTCTCTCTTGATTCTGTCTTCTAATAATTTCATTTTATGTCCTCTATTCGTACTAAAATAATATAACAAGGATTATACAACAACCATTATTCCTTTTCAATTCCAAACACTTTAGCTATTTCCAGAACAACTAACGGAACTAGACAAAGCCCAAGGGCTACTAAATACTGCTCAACAGACAAACGAGCAAGACCAAATACAAAAGCAAAAGGTTCAATAAATAAAATCAATGCCACCAATATTGTGGACAGTAAAGCTGCACCATTTAACATGTGGTTAGAAAATGCACCAATCTTAAATAAGGACTTATTAGAGCGCATATTGAAGGAATGAACCACCTGAGACATTGCAAGTACAACAAATGCCATTGTTCTTCCTTCCTTTAACACAGCATCACTGGCTCCGTGTACATCAAAGCCACAGCCATAGAAAAAGGCAAATAGAGAAAGAATACCAAACATAACACCCTGTAAAACAATTCTAGTCCCAAGACCATGAGCAAAGATGCCTTCCTTCTTAGGTCTTGGTTTTCTATTCATAATATTAGGTTCTACTGCTTCCATTCCAAGTGCTACTGCTGGAAGGGAATCGGTAACCAGATTGATCCAAAGTAACTGCATAGATAACAATGGCGTCTGTTGCCACAACAACATTGCTACAAAGACGGTAATAACCTCACCAATGTTTGTGCCCAATAAGAAGCCTACGGTTTTGCGAATATTATCATAGATACCACGTCCCTCTTTTACTGCATCTACAATAGTAGCAAAATTATCATCTGTTAAAGTCATGTCAGCTGCGCCCTTGGCTACATCTGTTCCTGTAATACCCATGGCACAACCGATATCAGCTGCCTTTAATGCAGGTGCATCGTTAACCCCATCACCAGTCATTGATACAATCTCCTCTTGAGATTGCCAAGCCTGAACTATACGAATCTTATCTTCTGGTGACACGCGGGCATATACTGCAATACTGCGTACCTGCTCATGTAGCTCTTCATCAGACATGGCAGATAGCTCCAGTCCAGTTATGGCCTTATCACCCTCCATAAGAATGCCTAGCTGCTTTGCAATAGCAGAAGCAGTGATAACGTGGTCACCAGTAATCATAACTGGCTTAATTCCTGCCTTCCTACATACTTTAACAGCTTCCTTAGCTTCCTCTCTTGGAGGATCTATCATACCTACTAAGCCCATAAGAGTTAAGCCATACTCTAAGGTGTCGCTGGTAATCGTATCTGGTAACTCATCGATTACCTTATAGGCTACTGCCAACACACGAAGTGCGTCTTTTCCAAGCTCCTCAGCAACCTTCTTGGCTTTTTCAATATCTCCGCCAGAACATCTTCCTGCCAGAGTATCAATTCCACCCTTGGCAATGACAATCAACTTGCCATCTATGTTATTTACCACACTCATCAATTTACGGTCTGAGTCAAATGGGACCTCAGCCACACGTGGATATCTGGTATTTAGCTCTTCCTTTATAATCCCATTACGATAAGTAGCAAAGACTATACTTGTTTCCGTTGGGTCTCCAATATGCTTCTCTTCCCCATTATCAAAGGTAACAGAACCATCACAGCAAAGCGTTGCATACTCTAAAAGCTTACGAGTCTTATCATCGTTATTATCACTAATATCGACCACTTGACCTTCGTCTGCTGGATATGCTTTTAATAAGGTCATCTTATTCTGGGTAAGCGTTCCTGTCTTGTCAGAACAAATAATAGATGCACTTCCTAAGGTCTCTACCGCTGGATGACTCTTTATAATGGCATTTTTCTTTACCATTCTCTGCACACCAATGGATAGCACTATGGTTACGATAGCTGGAAGTCCCTCTGGAATCGCAGAAACTGCAAGAGAAACACTGGTCATAAAGATTTCAACTAATTTTAACTCTGCTATAATTCCAATAATAAATATAATAATACAGATTCCTACTGCTAGAATTCCTAGGTACTTACCTAAAGTAGAAAGCTTTTGTTGAAGTGGAGTCTCCACATCTTCAGCCTGGTCTAAGAGATTTGCAATCTTGCCCATCTCAGTACTCATTCCTGTACCAGTAACAATAGCTCTTCCTCGTCCATAGGTAATACTGCAACCAGAATACACCATATTGGAACGGTCTCCGATAGGAGAATTCTCTTCCACTTGGACATTTGCTTCCTTCTCAGAAGGAAGAGATTCTCCAGTTAATGCAGATTCCTCAGACTTCAAGCTTGCTGATTCTAATAATCTTGCATCTGCCGGTACATAATCTCCTGCCTCTAGTAAAACAATATCTCCTGGTACTAAAAGACTTGCATCTATTATCTCCTCTACACCATTACGAATTACTCTCGCATGAGGAGCAGATAATTTTTTTAAGGCATCCAATGCTTTTCTAGCTTTGCTTTCTTGAGCAACTCCCATAATAGCATTAAGTACCACAATCAATACAATTAACAATGGCTCAAAGAATTCCACCTTGTCATGGCCATTGAGGGCTACCACGAAGGAAATGACAGCTGCAGCCAAAAGTATAAGAATCATTACATCCTTAAATTGTTCTAGAAAACGAACCATTAAGGACTTTGGCTTCTTTGCTGTCAACTTATTAACTCCATATTGCTTTTGTCTTTTTTCCACCTCACTGCTAGACAATCCTTTACTCTCATCTACCTGAAGCTCCTGTAATACCTGTTCCTTACTACTGCTATAAGGTATCACTAAAACACCTCCCATTTTATATTTTAGGAGCCTTGCTCCTTACTATTACTTTAAATCCTTATCTCCACTTTAGTATCGAGCTGAACATAATCTGGCTCTACCAAACAATCATAGGCCAGAATCTTTACACCTGCCTTATGAGCTAAACGAAGAGCATCTCCAAAGGCTTTATGAGTCACATCATTTGGAGTGAAATACTGAACTCCATTCATCTGAATCACAAATAATAAATAGGCCTCGTATCCCTGTTTTTTTGCCTCTATTAACTCCATAATGTGCTTCACTCCCCGTTCAGTAGGGGCATCTGGAAACCTTACCACTCCACTCTCCTCTAGGGTAACTCCCTTGACCTCCATAAAGATTCGATGTTCCTTTGTTTCTATATAGAAATCAAACCTGGAATCACCAAATGTGGTCTCTGGTTTTAAAAGTGTGATTTCACCAAACGGCTTCTTCTCCTTCATCCATTCCTTCACCAACTTGTTGGGTGCTTGAGAGTCCATATTTATTATCTTACCCTTTTTATCTACAGCGATTAGGCTGTATTTGGTCTTACGCTTTGGGTCTGAGTGAACCTCTACATAAACGGTTACACCTGGGATTAATAATTCTCGGCATCGTCCTGTATTCTTTACATGACAAAGCTCTGTAGTTCCATGTATTTGTATATTGGCAATAAATCGATTGGGACGACTTACAAATATTGCTTTTTCAATGTTTTTGTATTTCAAAAAACTGCCTCCTAATATGGTCTTTCCTTTAATGTCATCAGTCCTATATTACCTAGGTTTTACTTTTTTGTCAATTAATGTTTCATTAGGAAACAGGCATCTTTTCCCTAACTATGGAAACAATCTACTATTGAGTTTAGAACAGTTTTTCCCTTATAATATAGTTTACGATTTCTAAAAACTAATTTTGCATACAAAGATAGGTGAATACTATGTTAGATTATAGAATGGAGACTTTTTTAACCCTATGTAAAGAACGTAATTATAGCAAAGCTGCTAAGAAGCTTTGCATCACTCAACCCGCTATTACGCAACATATACAGCATTTAGAACGTTATTATGATACTAAGCTATTTGAATATAGCAACAAACAAGTGAATCTCACAGAACAGGGAAGAATACTAGAGCGGTATGCACTAGGAATGAATTTCTCAACCAAGCAAGTACATGAAGTTATTTCCCAAAGCATGGGTGGACCTATTAAATTACATATTGGCGCTACACCAATTCTCGAGGAACTCCTAATGCCTAAGGTGCTGGAAAGACTTATTGTTAATGTACCAGAACTTCGTTTGATTTACGATACCAGAAATACAAAGGAGCTACTAGAGGGACTTAAGAAAGGAACCTATTCCTGTGTATACTTGGAGGGTCCTTTCAAAAAGGATGAGTATGAATATCGATTACTAGGAACGGATGAGATTATTCCAGTTAGTGGAGCACCTATGAATATCTCTAGTCCCTCAGACTTGCTCTCCTCTACACTAATTTGTAGAGAGATGGGTTCTGGACTGAGAAAGGCTACGGATGATCTTCTTTATCATAATGGTATAACTGTAGATGATTTTAAAAATCATGTAGAAGTAAATAACATGATGGTAATGAAGCACTTAATTAAAACCAATACTGGCATAGGCTTTGTATATAAAACTTATGTTCAAAAAGAACTGGAAGAAGGGAGTTTACATCAAATCCCACTAAACTTGACCACTACACAGGAATTCAATTTTGTAGTACTGAAGGAATGTCTATTTCTAGATTTATATATTAATCTATACAACTTTTCTAAAAGAATTGCAGATAATATCAAAGAAAAGGGATCGCTGTAAGCGATCCCTTCTTTTGTCTATTCTTTTCCTTTTACAATTTTCTTCATTACTGCAGTAAGCTTTAATGGGTTTCCATAATGTAATGTTCCCATACGATAAATCTTAGCTCCTAATACTCCTGAAGCAACTGAAGTAGCACATAAAATCAATATAGATATAATGATTTCTATCATAGCTACACTACCCATAGCCACCCGGATTACCATACAATACATAGAGGTAAATGGGATATAAGAGCACACTTTAACCAACATACTGTCAGGAGTAGTCATTCCAAAGATTGCGATAAAGAAGCCAATCATAAACACCATAGTTACAGGTCCTATGGATTTACTAATATCCTCTGTCTTAGATACCAATGCGCCTAAGGCAGCATATAAAAAGCTGTAGAACAAGAAGCCAATCACCATAAAGATGAAGAAGATAATAAGCACTTCTACTGGGATATCAAAGACAGAGTCTAGCATCCCATCCCAAGTATCTCGGTTAAAATGATAACTGATAACACCACCAATTAAAATGACACCTACTTGAAGGAAGCTTGCAATTACGCCGGCAAATACCTTTCCAAAAATCAGGGCCGTAGGTTTTGCACTAGTTACTAATACTTCAATGGCACGATTGCTCTTCTCAGCTGTAACACTTGTGGCAATCAACTGACCATATAAGATAATGACAAAGTAAATCGCCATTACTAAGATATAGGTATAGGCATAGTTTCCTACGCTATCCTTTCCTAGAATAACCTGGTTGGCAACAATCTCTGCATTAATCACTTTTTCCATGGCCGCACTATCAATGTCTTTCTCTTCCATGTAATTAAAGCGATAATAGTGGCTTAATATACCACTAAACATTTCCTTATTGGAGTCATACATTCCTCTATTATTTACTACATAGGAAAACTCTGTTGGAGATTCGATAACAAAACCACCCACAGCCTTATCTGAGGTTACTTCGTCTTTAACCTCCTCTTCAGAAGATACTAGTTTCCAATTGTAGCTTCCATACTGAGTCTCAAGATATACCGTATCCTTAATAACACCTGCTCCATCATAAATAACTAAGGAATCTAAATCTTCTGGCTTAACACTCTCTTGCTTACTATCCTCAGAAGAGTCATCCCCTTTTACAGCATCAATAATAGTTGGTACACAAAGTCCCACTACTATCAGTATCGTAAAAAGTATTGTTGTAACGAAATAGCTTTTATTTTTAAAATAATTGGTTAGCTCAAAATTAAGTACTTTCTTTATCTGGTTCATTCTGTATCACCTGCTTTCAACACAAAGATATCCGTTAAGGTTGGCTCATAAATACCGAAACGCTCGATATCTATGTCACTCTTAATCAATGCTTCCATTAAAGCCTTCTTTGTAACACCAGTTAACAGGTTCAACACAAGAAATTCCTTCTTTTCTTTATATACATTACAGTAATCCTTAAAGTCATTCTCTATCATAGTGATCAGTTCTTCTTTTGTATAGTTAGAAGCACTTAAGACGAGACGGTTTTTCCCATACTCTTTCTTAATCTCCTTTAAATCCCCTTCCAAGACAACATCACCATGATTAATAATCACAATATCATTACAGAACTCTTCTACATAGCCCATCTGATGGCTGGAGAAGATAACCAATTTCCTCTCCTCAATCAATTCGTTAATGACATCTTTTAAAATCTGAGAGTTTACTGGATCCAATCCACTAAAAGGTTCATCTAGTATTACGATATCTGGATTGCAGACAACTGTCTGTGCCAATTGTACCTTCTGCTGATTTCCTTTGGATAAGGTCTCTAGATTACGATTCTCATATTCTGCCACACCTAAGCGCTCTAGCCATTTATGTGCATTCTTTTTCGCTTCCTTCTTAGATAGACCTCGAAGTCCTGCAAGAAATACCAACTGTTCTAGTACCTTCTTCTTCGGATATAATCCTCTTTCCTCTGGTAGATAGCCAATCTGACACTTACTTGGGTCAAATGGCTTTCCATCTAAACATATGGTTCCACTGTTGGCCTTAAACACATCCATTAGGATACGGATAGTAGTCGTCTTACCTGCACCATTTCTACCTAATAGACCAAGTGCTTTCCCACTTTCCACACAAAATGAAATACCATGAAGCACTTCAGTTTCTCCAAATGTTTTATGTACATCCTTGACTTCTAAAAACATTCCCTTTTCTCCTTCCCAAAACAATGGTATCTTCATTATAGAATAAGAAAAATAAGGAAGTCAATATCTATATATTACAATTTCATTAAGATAATTGCTGTACTTGGATTCCTCTTGTTTTAACAGCGGTGGAAAATACAATCTGAGTAGAAGTATTTCCAAACTTCTGAAGCTGTCCGATAAAAGAGTCAAGCTCCATTGTACTAGGAAATGCAACCTTAATTAACATAGAGTAGCTCCCTGTTACACAGTTGCATTCTAACACGTTTGGACAATTTTCTATAAATGGATAAAACGTGCTTTTTTGCTTTGGGGCCATTTCTAGATTAATAAATGCTGTAATGTGGAATCCTAATTTTAATAAATCTACATCCGCCTGATAGCCTTTTATATACCCTTCCTTCTCTAAACGCTCGATTCTAGAGGAAACTGCCGGTGAGGATAAATACACTTGTTCTGCAAGTTGCTTTAATGAGTATCTAGCATTTTGCTGTAATAACGCCATAATTTTCATATCAATTTTATCCATTACTATCATCCTTTCTTAATTTTGTGAAACAGATTGTATTGGAATATGCTACAAACTTTCTCTATACCCAAAAAAAGCGGAGCATATGCCCTACACATATGCTCCGTTGCACTGTTTAAATTATTATGGAAACATTATAACTTTATTTTTCCAAATACACAAGCACTTTTTTTTATTTTTTTAACTATATTTGCTTATTGACATTAAAATGTTAATATAAAGACTTTACCTTATAAACTTTGGTATTTATGGAAGATTACATCCGTAAATCTTAAACCTTTCTTAAAGTTATAGTCCCATAGTTGCGTGTGTAAAATCTCTGTGCTATAATCCAACGTGAGATTAGAAAGGCAGGATAATTATGAAAGCGTTTGTAAAAAAATATAAACATGCCTGGGTGTTGTTATATTTCTTTATATACATGCCATGGTTTCTCATACTGGAATCTAAGGTAGTTACTGATTACACCGTTGTTACCATAGATATAGATAAATGGATTCCCTTTAACGAATTTTTTGTAATTCCATATCTGCTTTGGTTTGCCTATATTGCTGCCATCATTTCCTTTTTCTTCTTTACTTCGAAAACGGATTTCTATAAATGCTGCGGCTTCTTATTTGTAGGCATGACCATTTGCCTCATTATCTATTCTATTTGGCCAAATGGGCAGAATTTGAGACCAACATCATTTGCAAGGGATAATATACTAGTAGATATTGCAAAAGCTTTATATACTGCAGACACATCGACCAACGTCTGTCCAAGTATCCACGCTTTTAACTC
>JAEZQN010000061.1 GCA_023441145.1 Bacillota bacterium | reverse complement strand
ATAGAATCTTTCGTAAGTTCGGACTATCCGGTAAGTCATTTATTCCAATGCTAATTGGAAGTGGTTGTGGGGTTCCTGGTATTATGGCATCTAGAACTATAGAAAATGACAGGGACCGTAAGATGACAATAATGACGACCACCTTTATTCCATGTGGTGCTAAGCTTCCTATTATCGCATTAATTGCAGGTGCATTATTTAATGGAGCATGGTGGGTAGCCCCTAGTGCATATTTTATTGGAATAGCAGCCATTGTCATCTCTGGTATCACACTTAAGAAGACGAAGATGTTTGCAGGGGATCCTGCACCATTTGTTATGGAGTTACCTGCCTATCATATGCCTACATTGGGTAATATAGTAAGAAGCATGTGGGAGAGAGGTTGGTCCTTTATTAAAAAAGCGGGAACAATCATTCTATTATCGACTATCATCCTATGGTTTTTACAGAAATTTGGTTTTGTAGATGGAACTTTTGGTATGCTTGAAGAGGGTCAAATGAAGTACAGTATTCTTGCTACACTTGGTAGTATACTAGCGCCAATCTTTGCACCACTAGGATGGGGAGATTGGGAGATGGCTGTTGCAGCAGTTACTGGTTTAATTGCCAAAGAAAATGTAGTAATGACCTTCGGTGTACTGTTTGGATTTGCTGAGGTAGCAGAGGATGGGGCAGAGATCTGGGGTACCCTAGCTAGTAGTATGACAGCCATTGCTGCGTATTCTTTCTTAGTATTTAACCTTCTTTGCGCTCCTTGTTTTGCAGCTATGGGTGCCATTAAAAGAGAAATGAATAATAAGAAATGGTTCTGGTTTGCTATTTTATACCAGACACTTTTAGCCTATGTAGTATCTCTTTGTATCTACCAGATTGGTAATTTGATTTCTACTGGTACCTTTGGAATTGGAACAGTAGTGGCCTTCCTTCTAGTCCTTGGTTTGCTCTATTTATTATTTAGGCCATATAAGGAAAGGTAGACCTTAATACTCTATTAGGAGGTGTGATTATGGGAACGATAGCAGTTTCTGCAATCCTTCTTGGAATTATTGGACTGATTATTCGCCATATGATAAAAGCAAAAAAGCAGGGGAAGAGTGTACAGTGTGGGTGTGATTGTGCCCACTGCTCTGGACATTGTCACTAATGTAATGGAAAACAGCGTTTACTTTGGATAGAAGTAGGGGCTGTTTTTTTGTATTTAACATGGTATAATATGGTATAATTAATGACTGTATTACGAAATAGGAGGCAATAAGTATGATACTTTGTATTGCTGTAGCTCCATGCAAGGTTCGTTAGGATAGACTTGTATGGAGAGATAACTACCTAAATGGACTTTGCAATCACATCAATGAAATGTGTAAAGGAGCAAAGTCAAATGAAAAATTTAAAAAATAAGTATATCGAATGTAGAACTTTTCTTATTTTATGGTTAACGCAATCCTTTTCGGCGTTAGGAAGTAGTATGACTAGCTATGCGCTTGTAATCTGGTCATATGAGAGAGAGGGAAAAGCATTAGTTACTGCAATGCTAATGGTGTGCTCTTATGCCCCTTATGTACTGTTAAGTATTTTTGCTGGAGCGTTAAGTGAGAGATGGAACAAGAAGAAAACCATGTTAGGTTGTGATGCTGTAGCAGCATTTACTTCAGTGGCTGTCTTGGTATTATTAAAGACTGGGCAACTTGAGATTTGGCATATCTATTTCATTAACTTTATTAATGGGTTGATGAATACTGTCCAAAATCCAGCTTCTGAGGTGGCAATTACGAGAATACTACCAAAGAAGTATTACCAAAAGGTAGGCGGTTTACGGTACTTTTCTAATTCTGTTAACTCTATTTTAACTCCAATTATCGCAACCGCTGTGTTGGGGTTATTAGGTATGGACTTTGTCATAGGATTTGATCTCATTACCTTTTTAGCGGCATTTTTGTCATTACTTTTCTTCATTCACATCCCAGAAGATAGTGTAGTTGAAAAAGTCAAGGAAAGTATGATGTCAGCAGTCAAAAGTGGTATTCAGTACCTAAGAGAGAATAGAGGTATTTTTGATCTCATCTTGTTTTTAAGTGCAATTAACCTAACTGCTTCCATGTACAATGCGGTATTTCCAGCCATGATGTTATCAAGAAATGGTGGGAGTCAGGCCGCTATGGGCATCGTTAATGCAGTGGTTGGTATGACTACTTTAATTGGAAGTATCTTGGCATCCATTAGTAAGAAACCAAAAAGTAGAGTAAGGGTAATTTGTAATACCCTGTTGTTTTCCATGAGTACGGAGAACCTTTTCTTAGCCTTTGGAAGAAGTGCCCCTGTATGGTGTATTGGTGCATTTTGCGGTTGGATTGTAATCCCTCTTATGAGCACGAACCTAGAGGCAATTCTTCGTCTAAAAGTACCTGTGGATATGCAGGCGAGAGTATATTCCTGCCGCAATACCTTTCAGTTTTTTACTATTCCTATAGGGTATTTTCTAGGTGGGGTTTTAGTGGATAAGGTATTTGAACCAATCATGGCAAATCAAAGTGAGGGAAGCTTTTTGGTGCAAGTATTTGGTGCTGGAAAAGGTACTGGAGCAGCCTTTTTATTCTTCTTTTTGGCCATTATGGGAATTGTAACGTGTCTATATTTCCGTCGTGACCGCCACATATGGGAGTTAGAGAAAGAGAAGCAATAAGTAAAGAGAAGCAATAAGTAAAGAGAAGATATATATAATAGATAACCCTGTAGGAAGTGATTCCTACAGGGTTTTTTGTATGACGAAAACCACGCGATAGTCGCGTGGTTCTATAGGAGCTTTAGCGATGTATTCAGACAAAAAAACTCCTAATGTGTATAATAAAAACGTGACCTGCCAGTTACGTAAATATAACACA
>JAEZQN010000053.1 GCA_023441145.1 Bacillota bacterium | reverse complement strand
TCACTTAAATCAAAGTATAATACATCTGATTTTGGAAGACCAGTAGAAGTTACTTCTTTCGTCTTCATATCAGTAATGGTATCTGTTTTATAATCTCTAAACTTAAGAACTTCATAACCGCCCATTTGAGTTGGAACATTCTCACGGTAGCTTGCCATGATTTCCTTAATCTTCTCCATACCAGTAATACCTTTTAAGGTTACCGCTTTTAAGTCTTCCTTAAAGTAACCATAGGTCTTATAAAGGTTCTGAAGCTGATCATATAAGGTAATACCTTGAGATTTGTAATAAGCTGCTGCTTCACAGAATGCCATAACCGCTACAACCGCATCCTTATCTCTTGCATGAGTACCGATGAGGCAGCCATAGCTTTCTTCATATCCAAATACATACTCATTTTCATGAGTCTCTTCGAATTGTTTCATCTTCTCACCGATGAACTTAAAGCCTGTTAATACTTCGATTAAAGTAGCATTATATTTCTTTGCAATCTGATCAGTAATGTTACCAGTTACGATTGTCTTAATTAAGGCACTGTTAGATGGAAGAATTCCATGAGCCTGTTTTTGAGAGAACTCATATTCTGCAATCATGGCACCTGACATGTTACCTGTTAAGAGAATAAACTCTCCCTTTTCATCACGGATACATACGCCAAGACGGTCCGCATCAGGGTCCGTTGCTAGAATCACATCTGCACCTACTTCATCTGCTAATTTCTTAGCTAATGTAAATACCTTAGGATCTTCTGGGTTTGGATAAGAAACAGTAGGGAAGTTTCCATCTGGAAGCTCCTGTTCCTCTACCACATATACATGCTCAAATCCGATTTCCTTTAAGATACGACGTACTGGAAGATTACCAGTACCATGTAATGGAGTATATACAATCTTTAACTCTTTTCCAGCTTCAGAAATAGGATTAATAACTAACTTCTTCAATTCTTCTATGTAGCTATTGTCTATCTCTTCTCCTACCACATGGTATAAGCCTGCATCAATGGCTGCTTGCTTCTCCATAGTTTTAATAGAGGTAAACTGTTCAATGGCATTCACTTCTCCAATAATTTCAACATCCTTTGGAGCAGTAACCTGAGCGCCATCTTCCCAATATACTTTATAACCGTTATATTCTGGTGGGTTATGGCTAGCAGTTACTACAATACCTGCGATACAACCAAGCTTACGTACGGTATAAGAAAGTACTGGAGTTGGGCGAAGAGAGTCATAAATATATGCTTTAATACCATTTGCACATAAGCAAAGTGCTGCAGCAGTGGCAAATTCAACAGACATTCTTCTGGAGTCATAGGCAATGGCAACGCCCTTATCCTGTCCACCCTGTTTTATAATGTAATTAGCAAGACCTTGTGTAGCTTTCCCTACAGTATATATGTTCATACGATTAGTACCAGCGCCAACTATACCACGTAAACCGCCTGTACCAAAGTCTAAGTTCTTAAAGAAACGGTCTTTAATCTCCGTATCGTTATCAGCAATTGCTTTTAATTCATTACGAGTATCTACATCAAAATATTCGTCGGATACCCATAACTTATACTTGTCCATATAATCCATAATGTTACCTCTTTCTTTTTTATGCTGCGCTCCTTTGAAACGCTTACGTTCCAATTATAATTGGTTTATCCTCATAATTCAACCATAGGATGATGCTTTCTGTAATTAATATTATCATTTAATGTTTTAAGGTAATGCTTGTTTTCAAAATAAAACTCCTAATGTACCTTTATATAAACTGGTATCATTAGGAGTTTATGTTATTTATCTTATGTCAATTTTGACATTTGTCAAATCTAGCTAAGTTCTACAATAATTAAGCCTGGTTAACAGAACCGAAAAGTTCCATTTTTTCTTTTACAGTAGCTTTGATTGCTTCATAGCCTGGAGCTAACACCTTACGTGGGTCAAAGCCCTTACCTTGAAGATCTTTGCCTGCTTCGATGTACTCTCTAGTAGCTGCAGCAAAAGAAAGCTGACACTCTGTATTAACATTAATCTTAGCAACACCAAGGGAGATTGCTTTCTTAATCATATCTTCAGGAATTCCTGTACCACCGTGAAGAACTAATGGCATGTCACCTGTTAACTGCTGAATCGCATCTAAAGTTTCGAAGCTTAAGCCTTCCCAGTTAGCTGGGTATTTACCATGAATATTACCAATACCAGCTGCAAGCATTGTTACCCCAAGGTCTGCAATTGCTTTACATTCTTCTGGATCAGCACATTCACCTTTCCCTACTACACCATCTTCTTCTCCACCGATAGAACCAACTTCTGCTTCTAAGGAAAGACCTTTTTCGTTACAGATTTCAACTAATTCCTTAGTTTTTGCAATGTTTTCTTCGATTGGATAATGAGAACCATCAAACATGATGGAAGAGAATCCAGCAGCAATACATTGTTTCGCTCCTTCATAAGAACCATGATCTAAGTGAAGAGCAACCGGTACTGTAATGTTAAGTTCTTCTAACATACCATTTACCATACCTACAACTGTTTTATATCCACACATGTACTTTCCGGCACCTTCAGAAACACCAAGGATTACTGGGGAATTCAATTCCTGAGCAGTTAAAAGAATAGCTTTTGTCCATTCTAAATTGTTAATATTAAACTGACCTACTGCGTAATGTCCTGCTTTTGCTTTAGTAAGCATTTCTTTAGCTGATACTAACATAAATGACCTCCATTTTATCTACTTGTTATAACATAGTACCGTATCCTATGTCATGTGTATTATAACCTATCTTCAGAAAAAAGAAAACCATATTTTCACATCAATTCCCTTAACTTGCGAACGCACCATCTAGATAGGAAGCGACATTAACATCTGAATCTCCTGTCATACCTGGATATACCTTTACCTGATTGGAAAGCAAAGCTTCTAGAGCTTCTTGCCCAATACCACCACAGATTACAGTAGTAACCTGCTGCTCTACCAATAGCTTAACAGCACTTTCATGTCCGTCACCTTCACAGGAGAACTCCTTCTGACCTTCTAATACCTGATTGAAAATATCATAAATCTTGAATTTCTTAGCTTTGCCAAAATGCTGATCAATCTCATTCTTATCTAGTACAGGAACTGCAATTCTTAGAGCTCCTTCTATCTTAATACTCTTTCCCATATCAAGTGGGCATTGTTCCTCAATGTAAGAAGCTGTCTCATCAAGATATGGAACCTGAAGTTCTTCTACTAACCCTTTATCCACTGACGCTGGAATAGCTGGATCGATTGGAACACGATCTAATACAGGAATGTTGTACTTGGCACTAACTTCATCTACATGACTTTCTCCAAATACACTAATTTTCTCACCACAATTGCCACAACTGATGTAGCTATAGTTTTCTACTAAACCAAGAATTGGTACATTCATGGCCTTTGCCATATTCACTGCTTTACCAACAATCATAGAAACTAATTCCTGTGGAGAAGTTACAATGATAATGCCATCAAGAGGAAGGCTTTGGAATACGGTTAATGGTACATCCCCTGTTCCAGGAGGCATATCTACAAACATGTAATCTACTTGATCCCAGATTACTTCCGTCCAAAATTGCTTTACCGTTCCAGCCACAATAGGACCTCTCCATACCACTGGCATCTCATCGGAATCTAATAACAGGTTTACAGACATTATCTTAATGCCTTCTTTACTTACTGCCGGAAAGATACCTAACTCATTACCGGATGCTTTACTTGTTATACCAAATGTCTTTGGAATAGAAGGTCCTGTGATGTCTGCATCTAAGATAGCAGTCTTATACCCCTTACGGTTCATAAGAACAGCTAAATAGGAGGTGGTCAGAGATTTACCAACTCCACCCTTTCCACTAACTACCCCAATTACTTTCTTTACTCTACTATATTGATTTACTGGCTCTAGCATGCTCTTTCTACTATCGGAAGAACAGGAAGAAGAACAGCTATTACACTCACCTGAACAACCCATGTTCATATTCTCCTTTCATATCCTATTATGCATCAAATGTTCCTTAAATATTGAAGACTGCATATACATATACATATAAAATAAAATCTAACATCTTTATGAGGGTACCTACATACCCACGTGAATTATAAGTTAATTCCCAACCTATGTCAATAGAGTAAGACCTTGCCTTTCGGCTACATATTTGCTCACAATAAGTTCATTTTGTGAAAATTATCTAGTATTCTAAAAGAAATTGTGTTATATTGATATTCGGTGGCACTTTGCCTAGATAGTAGGTAATATGACCATATGGAGGATAAATATGAGCGAAGCTATAATTAAATTTGAAGAAAAGTTAAAAGAACTTGTTCAAATCGCTAAGAAAAACAAAGGCGTAATTGAGGTAGACAAGGTTAACGATTTCTTTAAAGAACTGAACCTTAATGTAACCCAGATAGATAAAATATATGAATACTTAGAGTCACATAACATAGTTGTTCTTAATTTATCAGACGATGAACCAGATGATAACGTGCTGTTAGAAATAGAAAATGATGAAGAACTTGCCTTGGTAGAGGAAATATCTTCTTCAAATGTTGTTATGTCAGATGATCCTGTCAAACTATACTTAAAAGAAATTGGTAGCTACCCACTTCTTTCCATTGGTGAAGAAATCGAACTAGCCAAAAAGATTGAAGAGGGAGATGAAATGGCCAAAAAGATTCTGGCAGAATCTAACCTGCGTTTAGTTGTCAGCATAGCCAAACGCTACGTTGGTAGAGGACTTTCCTTCCTAGATTTAATTCAAGAAGGTAATCTCGGTCTTATTAAAGCAGTTGATAAATTTGATTATACTAAGGGATACAAATTCAGTACCTATGCTACTTGGTGGATTCGACAGGCAATTACACGTTCTATCGCCGATCAATCCAGAACAATTCGTATTCCAGTGCATATGTCTGAAGTAATTAACAAAACCTACCGTGTTTCTCGAAGCTTGCTTCAAGAACTTGGACGTGAACCTACAGAACAAGAATTAGCAGAAGCTATGAATCTACCAATTGATAAGATTAGAGAGATTCTTAAGGTGTCCGCAGATCCTATTTCTTTAGATACTCCAATCGGTGAAGAGGATGATAGCCATTTAGGTGATTTTATTAAGGACGATTCTATTATAGGGCCAGAGGATGCTGCTGCTTACTCTGTACTTCAGGATCAAATTAGCAAGCTCTTAGATACATTAACAGAAAGAGAGCAACGCGTTCTTATTCTAAGATTCGGACTAAAGGATGGTCGTACTAGAACACTTGAAGAGGTTGGCAAAGAATTTAACGTTACTCGTGAACGTATTCGACAGATAGAAGCTAAGGCTCTTCGTAAGCTACGCCACCCAAGTCGTGCACGTATGTTAAAAGGATATGATATTTTATAAATAACAAGAGGCTGTTGCTTTTGCAACAGCCTCTTTGGGTTATGCAGCTGCTTTAGCCAATCCCACGTAAAGGCAAGCTTTCGCAACCTATAATATGTACTTTATTATAAAGTTAGCTTATCTCTTCATTCCCTTCACAAATCATTCTTACATAGTCTTTGTCTGCAAAAAGCTCAAAAAACGCCATAATAGCCGACCCTTTCTGATGATGGGTCTCTGCAAGTGTAGAAGGGATGATGGAAATCGTTCTCTGTTTTCGAAAGACAAAGCTGTCGTTGACCAAGTATTCAATTTTTTTCAAAATAGATTTGTCTAACTTTAGTATATTACCACCAATGACGATTACCTCAGGGTCATATAGATTCACTATGTTGGTGATTGCTATAGTTGTTGTCTGAATAAAGTTCTCCAGTGCACGTAGGGCAAATGGCTCTCTGTTTGCTAAGTTACTATTAAGTTCTTCAATGGAAGCACAGTTACTATCCCTAAGTAATGCAACTATACTTCCGTAGTTCTCATAGCATCCTCGATTACCACAACTACATCTTGGCCCATCAAACTTAACACTCATATGCCCCACCATACCAGATAAACCTACACAGCCTTTTTGTATGTAATATTCGCTGCTAAAAGCACCTCTGATCTCATCTGAAATTGACAAATAGTAATACTTCTTATTACCATCATAAAGTCTATATGCCATCTCAGTTAAAAGAATCCCTATATGCATGTTCTCAATGTAAATAGGGACTTGATATCTTTGCTCTAGATTACTCTTTATAAAATTGACGTCAATGCCTAAATGGTTTCCCTTAAAGGATACAGAACCTTGTACACGATTAATATAGTAATTGTCTGTAATTCCTATGGCTGCAACATGAAGTCCATTGACTGTTTGATACTCCATTAATTGATCTACCAGTTGTTTTATACTGCTCAGAAAGTGAGCTTTTGAATTAATACTCTCTATCACTATCTTTCTATCTAATAGTACTCCATCTACCATATCAAATAGCTGCCCATTAATGGAATACTCTGTAATATGTATGCCGATTGCCAATAGCTTTCCAGAAGCTATTTTTAGTAGAAAAGGTCTTGGCCCTGAAGATATATGCTGGTCCATGGCTGGCTCCTCTTCCCTAACAAGACCTCTCGCTAAGAATGTATTTACAATATTGGTAATACTCATTTTTGTGAGACCCATTTGTTGGGTCAATTCTTTTCTTGAACAAGGCCCTTGAAAAGCAATGATTCTTAGGGCCTTCATTAGATTTTCTACACGTATACTCTTTTGATTTTTCC
>JAEZQN010000371.1 GCA_023441145.1 Bacillota bacterium | reverse complement strand
TTTCCTTAGGCATTACAGAGGAGAAGTTTTTAAAGCTACTATTAGGAGTGGTTTCTCAAGCTAGTTTAATACAGCGACAGGGGATTGCTATTGAGAGGATATTGTGGAGTCCCCAGTGTATTTTTCTGGACCAGCAGACCTCTCAGATAGGTTTTTTAATTGATTTTGGTGAAGTGGGAGAAGCATGGGGTAACGTCATGAACCATATAGATAGATTGGTGATGGAAGCCAAGATTATAGCTGTTCAATTTTCCATTAAAGGGTTTATCATACAGTATTTGAAGGATACTCCAGGGGCTTCTTTAGAGGAATTATTGTGTTATTTAGAGGGGCTTTATAAGAATTATTTTGGATGTAGAGAGTATTCCGGACGCCTTACTCTTACAAGTAGACTAGATGAGAAGGGAATTCATATAGATGATTTCGTAAAGACGGTCAATATTCAGGAGAGAAGACCAGACTATACGGGACAAGTATGTCTTATTCGTGCCCGTAACAAGGAATGTGTTACCATTGATAAGGAATACTTCTATATAGGAAAAGAGGCCTCTGCTGTAGATTACTGCATTGATGATAATGCAGCTATCAGCAGAAGCCATGCATGTATAGTTTATAAGAATTCAAGATACTATATTCGAGATTTGGACTCAACCAATCACACCTATGTCAATAACCTACAGTTATCTGGTAATCAGTTAGAGGAGCTTAGGCCGGGTTACCGTATCACTATTGCTAACGAGGTACTTTATTTTCAAACTCGCCCTTTGTAAGACAGTCGATAAAGTTCTCTGTGGCATAATTGAGAGGAATATTGTGGTGGTGAACTACACAAAGGTTACGTGTAGGTAGTTCCTCTGCTAATGCTATTGTAGTTAATTCAGGTACATTCTTCGCACAGAAGTCTGGTACAAAGGCTACTCCAAGGCCTATTTTAGCTAGATCGATTAGAAGATCATTACTGCTTAATTCCACCGCTGGAGCTAGATCCAACTGATGCTTTAAGAAGAGCCCGTGAAGGAATTCACTTGTTGTAGAGGCTTTTTCCAGCATAAGAATCGGATAGTTCATAAGGGTGGCAAGTTCAATAGGATTCTCTGGAATGTCAAAGAACTGCTGGTTTACTACAAATACATCGTGGAAACTATGTATTTCCTGAATGTTGTGCATGGTAGATAGGCGTTTGTTAGGAGAGTTGGTGATGATTAAGTCCACCTGGTTACTTTCTAATAACTCTACACACTGAAGGCTTGTACCATTGGTAACCTTTATATGCACATTTGGATATTTTAAATGAAACTGTTCTAAGTATGGGACCAAGTAATATCGACATATGGTATCACTGGCTCCAATCCTAAGCTGTCCTCCGTTTAAGGAGTTTGCTTCTAGAATTTGATTTTCTCCACGATTAATTAGGTTGATGGCGGGTTCAATGTGCTTGTACAATAACTCGCCTTCTTTAGTCAATTTCACCTTTTTTGTACTACGAATGAATAGAGGCTGATTCAGTCTCTTTTCTAATACCTTAATTGACTGGCTAACAGCGGATTGTGAGATGAACAAAGCCTTAGAAGCTTCTGAAAAGCTTAACGTCTTTGCTACATAATAGAATACCTTATATAACTCATAATTAATGTCCATGTAATCTCCTTTGCCCCTTTCCTAAGAGCTGATATCTATGTGTGAATTTGTGATTCTAAAGTTTATATATGTTCATATTTAACCATAGAGATAAATAATATAAGCCATACTTATTAATCTTATCATAATTTGTAAGAAGTTACAAGAGTTTTGTTGAAAATCTCAGTAATGACAACAGGTGAGCCTACAATAGTGTATATTTTGTGAACTAAAGTTATTATCTTGACTATATAATAAAAACACTTAAAATATAAGAGAGAGCTTTTTGAAAACTTATGATATAATAGAGGTAGTTCCTTGAACTTAAGTACTATAAAGGAGGAAATAGATGCAGAAAGTAATGTTAGAGAAAAGGCGATTTATAGCATTATTACTGGTTTTAGTTCTAGTTTTGGCTTGCACCGTTGGATGCAATAGTGGTAAGCAGAAAGAGGAAAAGGATCTAGAAAAAGTAATTTTGACTATAAATGACAAGGACTATACCTTACAGGATATTATGTATGTCCTTTATGTAGTAGAGAGCAATGCAGCTGATGATATAAATAGAGCCATAGCTCTAGGAGAGACTGAATCAGATTATTGGAATGAGTTGGATGATGTTACTGGTAAAACAGTGCGAGAATTGACAAAGGAAAGCGTTCTTGATGTTGCAGAGAACATTATCATTCAGGCACAGCTTGCTGAAAAAGAGGGCTATGTGCTAACAGAAGATGATCTAGATACAGTAGACATCGAGGTGCAAGATGTATTAGAATATATGAACGGGCAACCAGATTATTTGGCTCGGACAGGCTTTACAAAGGAGAAATTGACAGAGCTAGTGAAACAATTTAACTTAGCCTACAAATATTCTATGGATAAGATTAGTAAGACCGAGGTGGATCAATCCACCATCGATGCGGATATTAACCCAGAGGACTATGCTCAAGTTGAGATAGAGTATATTCAATTTTGGACTGGTGAGATAGACATGGAAGGCAATTATTATCTATTTGAACCAGAGAAGATTACCGAGATCCTTAAGCAAGCACAGGCTGCTTATGAAGAGGTAGCTCAAGGGAGAGATATGATGACAGTTGGGGATGAGTATTATTCCGAGGAGTATACTGTGGAAGCTGGAACCCAGCCTCTATTTAACAATCCAGAGGATAATGAAGAGAATCTATACAATGCCTTTAAGGACTTAAAGGTCGGAGAATTGTATTCTGGTGTTATTGAGACAATGGATGGATACTACATTATTCGCTTAGTAAATGATAATTGTACAGAAGCCTACGACCAGATGGTTGAGGAGGTAGGAAGGTCTGCGAAGCAAAGTGCCTTTGACGCAGAGTTTGACAAACTAAAGGCGGATTACAATATTCAAATTAATGAAGAGAATTGGAAAAACATAGAGATTGGCAACTATGCCTATCCAAAGATGGAGATAGACTCTGACACAGAGTTTGAATATGATGAAGATAATTTAGAGGAGGATAGCGAGGATTCAGGCTTTGATATTATAGATGAGGATGGAGCAGTGGGATAGGCTGCTGCTCTACATAAGAACATAAGTATGGAGGAGAAACTGTGAACAAGTCAAAATCAATTATCAATGAGAAAAAAGAACCACAAAAAAAACAAAAAGTAAAAAAAGTAGGAAGCATACGCAATAAGATTATTGCTGCTTGTATAGGAGCAGCCCTTGTTATTGGATTATTTGTGGTGGTTTATATGGATTATCTGTATGTAGCACCTTGTGTTACTGTAGATGGGGAAAGCTATGACATTAACGATATAGAGGTTCGCTATAATGTGTATAATGCAGAAGCACAGATCCAGATGGATGCTGCATACGCTTATTATTTAGGAGGTTATAGTGCTCCAAGTGATTATTGGGATGTTGAGGGTGTTAAAGATAGTGCCATTTCTATTGCAAAAGATGCAACCACTAGGAGTTTGATTATGTATAAGGAAGCAGTGAAGAATGGTTTGTCTTTAACTGATGAAGAAAAGGAAACAGTTACAAAAGATGCAACCACTTTTTACAATGCTATGAGTGATGAACATAAAAAACGCGCCAAATTTGACTTAGATGAGTTAATTGAATATAAGTTGAAAGTAGAATTAGCCAACAAATACACTGATCAGGTGAAAGCTGGTTATAAGATATCTAATGAAACCTTAGAGACTCCTATTAAGGCTGAAGATTATGATGAGATGAAGATTAAAGTAATTGTAGCACCTAAAACAGATTCTAGTTCAGATACAGAGGATGAAAAAAAATTAGATGATGCTACACTAGCTAAGTATAAAGAACAGATGGAAACATATCTTAAAGAAGCAAAAGCTGGTAAAGACTTGTCTGAATTAGTAGCGGAAGATGATTCCCTTATCTATACGTATACAGAATATAACCTCAGCCGTAAAGAAACGACTTACCAAGCACTCATAGATGCATTAGAGCCTCTTAAAGATGGAGAACTATGTGACTATTTAATCGAAGATGAAAAGGCATATTATGTTGCTCAGTTGGTAAACGACAAATCTACAGAGTCCTTTGATTCAGCAGTGGACAACGCAGTATCCTCTAAGGAAGAAGAGCTGTTTAACGCAGACTTAAATAAGTTACTTGAGGAATATGATGTTAAGATTGGTTCTGGTTGGAACAAGGTTGAAGCAGGTACAGTAGTTGTTAAAAAGGGAGAGGATGTAAGCGAATTCACTGCAGGTTTGGCTGAGGACACGGATAGTGAAACAGACGAAGAAGCAGATGGAGAAGTAGATGATTCTGAGAGTCCAATTACTACTGTAATTCCAGAAGACTAAAGAGTAATAATAGAATAAAGGTGAGGGCTGTTGAGTATCGACAGCCCTTTTCTATATGCTTTAAATAAGTCTTCAATATATAAGATTATCTAATATATACAATCAGATATATTAATTACAATTATAAAACTTAATGTGATACAATGAATACAGGATAAAGATAAATCCAAGAATTTGGAGGTCAGAAAATGAGTAAAGTAAGAAGAGTGTATGTAGAAAAAAAGCAACCATATGCCATTCGGGCAAAAGAATTGACACGTGAAATTAGAAGCTATCTAGACATTAAAACCTTAGACGAGGTTCGTGTTCTGATTCGCTATGATATAGAAAATGTAAGTGAAGAAACCTATAAGAAAGCATTAGGAATTGTGTTTTCAGAGCCTCCAGTAGATATGCTATACGAGGAGACATTTCCTAAGGATACAATGGATTTGATATTTTCTGTAGAGTACCTTCCAGGGCAGTTTGATCAAAGAGCTGACTCAGCAGAACAATGTGTGAAGCTTTTAAAAGAAAGTGAAGCCCCAGTGATTCGTTCTGCTACTACTTATGTATTGTCTGGTAAGTTCACGGAGGACGAATTTGAGAAAGTAAAAGCATATTGTATTAACCCTGTGGATTCTAGAGAGGCCGATGAGATTAAACCAGAAACACTTGCTACAGAGTATGAGGAGCCTGCAGATGTAGCTATATTTGAAGGCTTTATTGGAATGAAGGAAGAAGAATTAAAGGGCTTATATAAATCTTTAAACCTAGCGATGACCTTTAAGGATTTCCTACATATTCAAAATTATTTTGCTGAAAGTGAAAAAAGAGATCCTTCCAAGACCGAGATTCGTGTACTAGATACCTATTGGTCTGACCATTGTAGACATACTACCTTCCTTACTGAGCTAAGTAAGGTAGAGTTTGAAGATGGATATTACAAAACCCCTATTATAAAAAGCTATGAAGAGTATATAGAGGCAAGAAATGATGTATTTGCAGGACGTAAGGATAAGTATATTTCCCTTATGGATCTTGCTTTGATTGCAATGCGCAAACTTAAAAAAGAAGGTAAGCTACAGGATATGGAGGAAAGTGATGAGATTAATGCTTGTTCCATAGTGGTTCCTGTAGAAATTGATGGAAAGACAGAGGAATGGTTGATATTCTTTAAAAATGAGACCCACAACCATCCGACTGAAATAGAACCGTTTGGTGGAGCTGCTACCTGCTTAGGTGGAGCCATTCGTGACCCACTTTCTGGCCGTGGATATGTATATCAAGCAATGCGTGTGACTGGAGCAGCAGACCCAACCATTTCTCTAAAGGATACGTTAAAAGGAAAGCTTCCTCAGAGAAAGATTGTGACTGGAGCAGCGTCAGGCTACTCCTCCTATGGTAATCAAATCGGTCTTGCTACTGGCCTTGTGAATGAAGTATATCATCCTAATTATGTGGCAAAGCGTATGGAGATTGGTGCTGTAATGGGTGCAGCTCCAAGAGAGAATGTCATTCGTTTAAACTCTGATCCAGGGGACCAGATTATTCTTCTTGGTGGAAGAACTGGCCGTGATGGCTGCGGTGGTGCTACTGGCTCTTCCAAAGTTCATACGGAAAAATCCATTTCTACCTGTGGTGCAGAGGTGCAGAAGGGAAATGCACCTACCGAGCGTAAGATTCAGAGATTATTTAGAAGAAAAGAAGTAAGCTCTATTATAAAGAAATGTAATGATTTTGGTGCTGGTGGTGTATCTGTTGCTATTGGAGAGTTAGCAGATGGGTTACACATCTATCTCGATAAGGTACCTAAAAAATATGCTGGTTTAGATGGCACGGAACTGGCTATTTCTGAGTCCCAAGAGCGCATGGCTGTTGTAGTAGATCCTAAGGATGTTGCTGCTATGCTTACCTATGCAGAAGAAGAGAATTTAGAGGCTGTTGTGGTGGCTGAAGTAACAGAGGAACCAAGGCTTGTTATGATTTGGAGAGGCAAAGAGATTGTAAACATTGAGAGAGCCTTCCTCGACACCAATGGTGCGCATCAAGAGACTAGTGTATGTGTTAC
>JAEZQN010000333.1 GCA_023441145.1 Bacillota bacterium | reverse complement strand
GAATATTTCTCATAAAAATCATCTTTTTGTTGATTTACTGCATCCGCTGCATTAAGATCTTTTGTAATTGTATTGGAGATGAACTCTTCGCTTTTCACCTTCAAAGTGCCAAGGAAATTTATCTTTTCTTCTTGTGTCTTGGTAGAACTCTGGATGGATTCTATAACATCCTCCAAATCACATACACTTTTATTAACTGTTAGTGTCTTCTTTTTCAGATTTGACAACTCTTCTTTGTAATTACTTACAGAATTCTTAACATTCTTAATCAAATCTGGCAATTGATTCACATTATTTGCATATAGTGCAATGGTGGCCATACGTTCACTCCTTTACTTACATCAAAAGAGCTTCCCCTTGGTGTTAGAAAACAAGTCTAGATGTCATGAAACCATTTTTTGATTGATTTATTCATAGAATATTTATGTTCTCATTATAATGCATTATACTTACTGCTTTCTCCATAACCCTTTAGATGAATGATCGGGTTTAACTAAGCACCAATTGCATTTACATACCTTACACTGATAATTTTTTTGCGTATGTCCCTTTTTTGTCTGAATAGTTTTCTTTTCTTGAAGTGCTTTTACCTGCAGTAAATCCTTAATATACCTGTCAAATTGTTCATACTCTTCATTAGTATCAAAACCATTGATTTCTACTAATGCATTACATATACAAGGCATTTCAACAGCTTTTATTACACCATCCATTACATAGATGAACGGCATACCTCTCCAGTCAAAAAATATGGCATTATCTTCATAGAAATATAATCTATGCTTATCATGAAATGTTTTATTTGCCTCTATCATCAACTCTATTTTTTCTTCCACAGTTGCTGGGTGATTAGGGTACCATTCAATATCATTCACTAGTACTGCAAAATAATCTTCTCCCATCTCTCCGTAAAAGGTTGCTATTTTCCCTTTATATCTTACATGATTTCTATCTCGATAAGCTTGCCCTACTGATATAAATTCCATTTCTTCTCCTTATTCATCCTTATTAAAATAGTAACTAATACCGCTTTCAAAACCTGATGATAACCCTAAAAGACTTGTTCCAAATTGAAACGTCCGTGGAGTATTAATCAATACCTGGCTTATTGTTCCAAAATTAACAAGTTTCGAAACATTTGTTATCATTGGGTTAATATTAAGCAATATACTCTCCGTATGTAACCAAACTTTACCAACTTCTCCCCATGGCATTACTTTTCCAACATCCGGTCCTAATAGGGAAAGTGTCTTACCTGAAGAATTCATGGCAATTGATGCTGATGCACTTCTCCAGGCTGCTTCACCTCCTTGGGCGCTCCACTCAGGCATCTTAATGCCAAGCTCTTCAATAGTCTTTTCTAAAGAGGTTCGACCAGCATTATTAGCATAATTTTTTGCTACTTCTGCTCCATCTTTTCCAAGCCCTGCCCAGAATGTTGATGTATTAGGGTTTAACACAAAATCATAATTTCTTGCTCCTAATACTGCATTTCTAAATCCTGAGTCAGTTATCCAACTCTTCCCATAGGCTCGCAAACTTGAATTAGAAATTCCTTTTATCCCACAATATATCGAACCAACTGAGTAAAATGCGTTAGATATCATACTGGTCCAATTCAGTATCTTCTTCCAAGTATTAAATGTACTATTATTTGTATTAAACCACAAACTAATAATATTTAAAGTGGATGATCCTATTGTCGATAAAACTGCAACTATGGCAACCGTGATACTAGCAATTGTAGCAATTGTCATTGCCGTTCCAGCCGATATTCCAATCGTTGTAAGTAAACTTGCTAAAAGAGGCACAAGAGCCATACCACCAGTAGCAATGACTGCTAATATTGCAAGAACTGCTCCTATGACAATTGCAATTGTTGCAACAATTGTTTTCCAATGTTCTTTACACCAGTCTCCAAACTTCTTACAATTATCTTTAATTTTCTCCCATGTGTTCTTTTCACACTCTGGTTTTAAGTAGTAATATTTCTCATAGAACTCTTCTTTTCGTTGATTGACTACATCTGCTACATCTCCATCTGTTTTAACTGTAATGGAGATAAACTCTTCACTATTTTCTTTTAAGGCCACAAGGTATTCCATCTTATTTTCTTGTATCACAGTAGAACTTTGGATAGAACGTATGACCTCATCCAAATCACATACGCTTTTATTAACTGTCAACGTCTTTTTTTTCACATTTGACAACTCTTCTTTGTAATTACTTACCGAATTCTTAACATTCTTAATCAAATCTGGCAATTGATTCACTTTATTTGCATATAGTGCAATGGTGGCCATACGCTCACTCCTTTTTCACCTTTAAAACTATTCCTCTCTGCAGGAGTATCTTTAATTCTCCCTAGCTATCCTCTTTCTCCTTCGAACCAATATCACTGTCGTAATCGTCATTCCTATTAATGTTATAGAAGATGCAATTATCACCCATAGCCAGAAAAATCCTATATAGATATTCGTTTTTTCTGGGATATTAAGTGTATTTCCGGCCATATCCTTAAGAATAATTCCAACATTATGCCATCCCTTTTCAAGTGTAAACTCTAGCGTATTATTATCACTTGAATACTGAAATGGAATCTCTTTACCGTTGTCAAACACCTTAGCCTGACTCTCATCAATTAACTCACTAATATTGGAAATTGTAATGGTACGATTTCCTTCGCCACAATACCACTTCCAAGACCTTAAGTCTGCTGGTATATCACAGGAAGGTTCAATATTATCAATATGTATTTTCCCTAAGTCGATCCTTTTGTCTTCATTCATTACGGTCAATTGCAACTGTGTATCTGTGTCATCTTGGAAATTATCCTGGAAGTAGTCTGCTTTTAAAGTAAAGTTGTATGATTTCATGCCATATATACTATTGTCAATGGTTGATTGAGCATGTGTGTTTATAATGTTTCCTTCACTATCTCTCAAAACAACATCAACACTAGTATCTTCCTTTGCCATTACGAGTATCTTAATATCCTTAAAGTTATCAGGTCTTTTGCTAATTGCATCGCCATTCTCATCCATGAACGAATATAGTCCTGTTTTTCGTTCTATATTACTGTCCATAACATAAGCTAAAACATCCTGTTCTACCATTCTAGCATAGGTATTAATACACATTGGACTTTCATTCCCAGCCTTATCCACTGCAACTAACTTTAACTCATAGACTCCATCTTTTGTAAAATCCGGTAACTCAAATATATTGCCCATAATGGTACCAGACTTATCTTTGTCCTGTTTATGATATGCTTTAACAGGTTTCATCACTATAGCAGCTTCTGGGCTTGCATAATCTGGAATAAAGACGGTTAAATCATAGTTTATATGATCCACATTCAAATCATCAAACTCTACACTAGGTACTGGATCATCTTTTCTATCAAAGGAATATACATCTATGGATTTCAAATCATCCTCAGTGGTAGATAATCCATTCTTAAATTTTATAACTGGTGCTGTCTTATCGATTTCAAATACTACTGTATTCCTATTGTCTACTGTATTTCCAGCCAAATCAGATGAGGCTATCTCCAGTTGATAAATAGCATCTTCACTTAGAGTAAAAGATATTGTATGAGTATCACCTGAGTCTTCCCATCCTATATTTCTCAACACTGTGGACGTTATATCCACAAATCCATTTGCTGTATGATCCATTCCTGAATCTTTTCTCATGATACGCAATATTTGAAGATCTGGTTTGAAATTATGTTCTTTCACTTTAATCTTGACTGTTTTATCAATATTAAAAATGTTGCTCGTAGAAGCATTAGCAAATGTGCCAAAATTATCTTCTAGCTCAGGCTTAGTTTTATCCACATAGAAATTCTTTTCATTTCCACCACTGTAGTTGATGGTCGCAGTATGATTACCTAAGTCTGTTCCTTTTACATCAAAGGTATAATCTCCCTCGTCAAAGTTAATTACCGCAACATACTCCGTTGCTGACTTTCTCGTGAAGGAATACGATGGTACTGCACCAAAAGTATTTTCGATAGCTACTTTAATAAGCTTGGAATCAAAATTTCTATCCATAACAGTTATATCAGCGATTCGGTTGTTACTATAATAGAGATCTATATTCTCACTATCGTGAAATGCTATATTTATGATTGGGGCTGTCTTATCAACTGTAAATTTGTCACTGCTGACATTTTCTTTTTTGTTATTACAATTATCCTTGGTATCAAATGTTAATTTAACATTGTTATCGTCCTTACTAAAGACGAACGTTTTTCTAACCTTAGTAACTAAATTTACATCCACATCTGATACAATCCATCCATCACCCAGACTGTCTCCAACCTTATAGCCATTCTGATTAATCTCAACCATCTTTCTAGTAAACGAGTTCTGTTCCCCACTCTGCGAATATCCAACCTCCTTAATCCCAGAACCCGAATCAGTTATTTCCACTGTAATCCTATTATCCACAACATAAAGAGCATTCCCATCAGCGTCCTTATATGCAGTTGTAACATTATTATTCACACTAATAGTTGGTGCACTGTTATCTATCACATATGCTTTCGTTGTTTTTTCACCAGAGGAATTCAACACGTTGTCAAATGCCTCCATATATAGTTGACCTTTAAATCCTTTCGGTACTGTCACTTTAGCTTTTCCATTTACTATCTTTTGGACCCCTTTGGTTTCATTTGACTTCTTACCATTTTGATATGTAACAAATCGATATGCAACTTCATTAAGGCCTGAGGATGCTACCTCATCAGAAATATAAACTGTAGCAGTAAAGTCTGTTTTAAAATAGTATCCATAATCAAGCTTTTGAATAAACTCTGCAGTCCCTTCTATTCCATCTGATGTGGACGGAGAAAAGTCTATTTTGGTGATTTCAGGATTCTTTTTATCTACATAGTATATAGCTTCAACAAGCTTAACATTTCCTGCATTATCGGTTATTTGAATGATTAATTCATATTTCCCATCATCAGGTTCCTTCGCTATGGAAGTGAAATAATTAAGGTCGAAATGATAGGTATATGCTTCTGTATGCCTTTCATTGGCCTTCTCCGTAACGGCTCTTTTTAATAGATCAACACCATTTTTATCCGATTTAACATCAATGTCATTCACAGTAAAATCAATATTACGAATCCCTGAACTTGCATCCTGAACCCTTAGCTCTACTGGTTTATTGGATTTATACCATATTCTACTATCACCATTATCCACTCCATCTCCAGCTGGTAAAATAAGATTTACATCAGATGCAATGTTCTCAATGATCACAAGATTACTACTGGATGAACTACCATCCTTTGCTGACTCAATATTCGGGCAGGTAACACTTTGTTTACCATAATTATCATATGCAGTTACAGTAATGTTCTTCTCAAACACTTCTATTCCAATAGGAAGTACAGTAGAGAACACTCCGTTTCCTTCATTCACCATTATAACAGGTGTTTTTAATCCCTCATAATTCATCTCTACACGATTGATACCACTATCGAACTCCATATCAGAAGCAAACACTCTTAATATCAGCGCATCGTTTGAAAACGTTCCAAATGGTAACAAATTCAAGACTTTACCCATCTGAATATTGTCAATAATGTATTTATTTATAGTCGGATTTTCATAATCAACATAAGCAGAAATTGGTGTGAATTGAGCCTTGTTGTTAGCAAAATCTGTTACAGTACATGATACATTATATGTATGTGTATTATCCGGAGTAAGCTTCGTTGTATCGACATTAACATAGTAACCAGTTTCATCTGAAAGAATTTCATCCTTATTAAAGTTAAATTCTGTTCCATTGATCTTCATCATAATACTTTTAATGCCTGAATCTTCATCTATACTAGTTGCACGGAAGGATATAATATCCTCCTTGTTAAACCATTTTTGGCTGTTAATTTCTACTCCATTGGAATTTGTAATCTTTAGTCCATTGTTTACCTGTGGAGGTGCCTTATCTATATAGAAGGTATGGGCTGGCTCTACGTATGTATTTCCAGCATTGTCTATAGCTGTAATACTAAATTCATGGACACCTGAGCTTAATTCACCTATTACAAAGGTTTCTATGTGCTCCGATACTAGAGAATTAAAATCTTTTTTTTCAAATATAACTTTTCCATTGTCGGTAATTCTAATGGTGTTAAGACCACTTTTAACAGTACCCTTATCATCAGCTACTTTAACACTAATTGTATCCGACTCTTCCCCAGAACCAAACCATTGTTTACCGTTATTATCGGTATGTCCAGGAGAACTAGTGGATAAATAGATACTTGGTGCATCATCTTCTACATATAAATCATTACTTTGAATCTTCCCATCAATATTGGATATCTGCGTTACAGTTTTTGTCACACTTCTGTTAACATTATCTACAGCATATATAGTCATACCTTGTATAATATCGTCTGGTGAAACAGTAAGAACATATTCACCAGCCTCATTTTTCTTCATAGGTCTATTATTCAATTTAACAAAATTGATTCCAGATTTATAGCTTGAACTGCCATCTTCATTATCATTAGCGTTAACTACAATTTCTACAGAATCGTTATAAAAAATTCCAAAAGTAAGAAAGTTTATAACAGCTTCTGTAGCACTTAGGTTGTCTGCCTCTCTAATTTCAACCTTTGTTATATTAGGGTCTAACATATCACTTCCGACTTCATCTTTAATCCTAATCAACGATACATTTCCTGCATTGTCCGTAACGCGAAGAAAGAGCTCATGCTTATTTTCCAATACCCAAATAGAGTCATCATAACGCAACTCCAGCTCGAAATCTTTTTTATTGGTCAATTCGCCATTAGTGTAATTGGTGTTAATATAATTAGTTGTAAAATTATTTCCCTTAAACCCTTGCCATCTAGTATAATTACCAACTTTTTTATTTTGTTCTATATCAGTATTATTTATATCTAAATCCCAACCATATTCCACTTTTGCTATTCCCGAATCAGGATCAGAAAGTGTAAGGTTGCAGGTTACTTTTGTATTATCATAACTAAAAGCATATTGACTACATACTGGTAGATTATTTTCTAAAACAACTGGCTTTGAATCAACAGTAATTATTTTGTCATCGCCTACACTACTTAATATTGCATACTTCTCACCAATACCAGATGAGTTACTTGCGTATGCCTTTAGATATTTACTTATTGGTACTTCATATGTAAACTGTGCTGTATAATGATATAATCCATCAGGGGTGCGTTCAGAAGTTGCTATTTTGCTTTCATATGCCCCATCTTCTCCTAAAAACAACATGGTTTCCTGTTCATTTTTCGTCCCAACAGCCTTAACCGTTACTGTAACATCTCCATTACCAAACACTCCATAATTCAAAAAGTTTAGTGAGGAATTTACATCATTTTTCCCAACTGTAATACTCTCAATTCTTGGTAATGTCTGAATGGATGTATAGTTGAATTTTTTACCCTTGCTTATGGCCTGATTATATTCTATATCTGATTCATCATTACGTCGAAGATAGTAGGTGGCAGAACCGTTTTGTGTTTCTTCCAAATTGATATTTATAGATGAACTCCAGGTTGAATTCGTTTTGTTTTCTTTACTAATTAAATACCCTTCTGGTGCCGTCAAAGTTGCAGTTTTTACTCCATTATAAGCCCCTTCTGACTCCATACAGGTTACTGCAGGATCATATTCTCTTACCTCAAATTTAATGGAGGTATCCAGTTGAACACTATAATTACTATTATCACAGCTAAACTTATTAATCCTAATGGAGTAATCCGATCTTACAGTATTACCTGACTCGATTCCAAATTCTGCTGTAATATTTACTATATCACCATCGACAATCTGGTTTTTATAATCCTTAATTTCTGTCATTGTTCCTGGCTTCGTCTGTCCATAGTAAATATAGGTTTTACTAGGACTAATGTTAATGATTTTCTTCGTAATATTGATTTCTTTTACCACTGGCTCTGGTATAGAGGATATAGTATAATCTGCAGCATCCTTCCCTTCAAGCCTAAAGTTGGTAAGCCTCAATGTTGTTTTTCCTACAACTTTCGAATCATATGTAGCATCAGCTACAAGATGTACTTCATCACCATATTCAATGCCTTCCAAAAATGAATCATTAATTTGGTATGTATCATTGGTAGAACCATATTCTATATCAGTAATTACGTTCGATATATCGCCCTTAATTGTAATTTTATCGGTTTTTGCATACACATTTGGAAAACCATTAAATATACAAAGTACTATTAGTACTATGGACAAAATTCTTTTTCCTAATTTCATCACAGTCTCTCCATTCTCTTAATGAAACAATACATTTCTGCATTCAATAGCAACATAAATAGAGTAATCGGAAGTGCATAGATGTTGGTTTCAAAAAAACTCAACACCAAAATAGCTACAATAAACGAAATGGTAAAACATAAGCCTACAAGCAATTTTGCCACTTTTAAATTTCTCTTGTTTAAACTTAATCTTGTTTTACTCCATAAGATTATTTGCAATATTGTCCCTATGAGAAATCCACTCCAAAACACTATTCCAAAAAAAATGGCTGCTGCTTTATTCCCGTCATTCACATTGAAGAAAGAAATAGATAGCAAACTAGCCGAAGACAAAAAATAACACACTGCTGATACATAATTTATGGCCTTAAGCTTCATAATCCAATTCCTTATTCTTCTGATTTTTCAATTAATATCTTAGAAAACGATTTGTAAAACACGCTTTTCATCTTTGATCGTTTATATTTGTGGAAATATAGTAAAACACCAATAACCAAACACAGGATTGCAATAATGGCAGAACCATACAATGGAATTAGTACAAATGGTGAATTATACTTCAAATCCAAAGCAGTCTCAAGTTGACTGTAAAAACCAGTAATTTGTAGTATCCCAAATATAAATCCCAATCCCAAACAGGAATATAACAGAAAATACAAATATGATTGGATGACATATTTTACGATTGGATGTTTTTCTAGTACTTTTTTCATTCTGTTATCTCCTTTACTGCAATGCTTTTCAAAAACTCTTGTATTTCTTGCTTTGTAACTCCTGTACTATCAGCAATAATAGTAATATTTTCATCATTATCAAGTACATTCTTAAGCTTTACAACAGCATTGTGAAAATCTGAATTATCTTTGTAATCAGCTAATACTTCATATGCTTCTACAATTTCTGTCTTGCTTACTTCTACATTAAAAATTGCTCTTGCTAACTTGTACCCCACACAATTGTTCACTTCATCAAGCTTAATAATTTCAGTTGAAATCGCTTTAAATTTTCTACTATTAGCATGTTGCATTATTTCATCAAGACGTTGTGGCAGTTTACTTGTGCTACCTCTTTTCTGCAACATCTGTACAAGCATAGCAGCTTCATACTCCGATATATCATCATTCTTATAGGTAAAACTAGCAATATTATTATAGATTTCATCTACTCTGCTGTCTGTTGCTGTCGTGATTAACTCATTGGCTGTCTCTTCTAATTTAAAAAACTGCGTATCGTTATAATTCACGGTTAAGCTGTCCCATTTTCTCTCCGCAATTGAAAATGCCATAGATTGATAAATATAATAAATTACTAGAAATACACAAACTAAAGAGATCATACCTCCACAAAGACGAAACGCATTCTTCGCTTTGATATTTTCTTCTTTGACAATTGCAGGACAAGAGTCTTTTGCTACCTCTATATCTTTCTTTAGTTCTGAATAGGAGTGATAATAATCCCCATTTTCTGCATTGAAATAAGTATCTACACGCTTTTTTGTACATTTTCTCAAGATGTTTTCTAGCCTCTTTTGGTAATATAGAGAGGTACAGGATAGATCCCTGTTACAATAAACGGACTCCTTTAGAAACTTATCTTTGTAAAAGCTATAAGAATCTTTGGAGAATTCTTTGCTCTTCGTAACTAGTTCAAATATATTTAGACATTCCCAAAATGTGGCGCCAAATGAAAAAATATCACTTTCAATTGACATTTTTCCTTGTTCGAAATTAAGACTGAACGGAAACTTAGAATCCTTATTAGCTTTGGCATAACACTCAGGTGCAGCGTATCCCAAACTACCATATTGATACATCCTGGTAAGTGTTTCATTTTCGTTATAGTTGACTTCTGATAAATTACTTACAATGAAACGATTTGCCTTAGTTATTTTTTTTGATCTACCAAAATCAATCAATACTAATTCTTTTCCATATCTTGTAACCATAATATTGTCTGGTTTTATGTCTAAATGTAATATTTTCTTTTGCTCCGTAACAAATTGTAAAATATCGCACAAGTTTATCATAAAGAGAAGTATTTGATTTTGATACTTTAAGATATTATCATAGTTGTAGTTCTGTTTAATTTCTTTTTTTTCTTCTTCAGTAAACTCGTGGTAATTCACTATTTTATTTAGGCCATTAGACAAAGGTTCTATTCTTCTAAGTTTCCAGTATTCCTCTCTACAAAACTCTTCCAACGACCAACCATCAATAAACTCTTCTACAACGCAAAAATACGACTCTCTATTAATTACTCCACCACGTACCTTATCACATTTAACACTAAAATCCCCTAAATCCTCAACAACATCATCAATACGTACAACCGATCGGCATTCTCTCAGTTCTTCAAATATTTTATTTTCTTCTGTCTTGAATAGTTGTAATCTATCAATTACAACACCATCGACGCTAATAGATTTAGGTTTAAATTTTAGAACACAAGAGAATTGCATACCTCCATCACATCTTGCTTTTAACCCTTTATACACTATACTCTCTGTTCCAATAGCAATAAATCCATCCATGTTAATTCCATAGGAGATGTCAATTATGTATTTAAACGAATTACATACAATTTCGCTACTCATATTCTTCCATCCCACCTTTATCTTTTTCTAAAAATATCTTATAGTATATTGATTCTTTGGAATCCTCATGAAGTACAGTAAGTGTTTTAACTTCTTTCCTCATTTCACTCTCTATAGTAGGAGTAACAGCTGTTCCAATTGATGGCTTTCCCATATCTTTCTCTCCTCGTATTGACTACTAAATATAAGTACTCCGTCTGTTATTGCTCGGTTTCAGACGATTGTGGGTTTTTATTAAATTCAGCTAGCTCATCATCCAGTGCCAAATAATTATCCTTGATACTTTTAACAACGGTTTCATTTATTTCTTTTAAAACCTCTTCCACGCCACCAACTTTTTCGAGGATATGATCCGTTACGGTCTTGTAGGCTTCAGCACCATCACCCTCCCAATTCTTAAGTAAGGTGCTATTAATGTCTTCAAATTCCAATTTAATGGAATTGAATTCCTTTATTGCTTTCTCACTATCTTTTTCAAACTTGGCTAATTTTTCTATATCAGCCGATACAAAACTAGGGTCTGCCATATTAGTCACCTCCGTTAGGATTTAATAAATTTTAGTTTTAATAAGTTATCTGCTTCAACATCATAAAAATAACCATCGCCCTTTTCACACCTTGCATAATCCTCTTTTAAGGATTTTATATCCATATTACCAAAAATAGTTTTTTGACCACGCTCTCCAGCAAATTCAGCAATATTGTCTAACAAAAATGCAATGGAAATAGCATTATTAAAAAATAAATTCTGCTCCCCATCACTAATTTTTTGCACTTCTGAAAAAATAAAACAACATCCCTGCTCTTCTGCAATCGCTACTAACTGTGGTAAGATCGAATTAATAAAAAATCTATTTTCATTTGTATTTAAGTAAACTAGTTTGCTTTGAATGACAAACAAAGTAAATGGCATACTAGAGTTTTTACATTCTGGAATTTTATCATGGTCTCTTGAAAGTTCCCTACTTAGACCATAGATTCCAGCAAGAAACCTTTTATCTAGACTAATGCAGTTTTCATTTAGATAAACATAAAACTGTTGTAGAGGAGACAACTTCTTCACTTTAGTAGTCTCATCATTTAGGCGCAACTCAATCTCCTCATATTGATTAATCAAAACGGCATCTGTATCATTTTTTATTTCTTCATAGATTGTTTTCAGTTGGTTTCGGCCGTCATCAAAAAATACAACTCTTGCATTATCTTTTTGTTTCATAAAGCCACGAACTAAAAGATTAAGTAAATTTGATTTGCCAAACTCCTTCTTCCCGTATATGGCTATCACATGTGATTTTCTCAGATTAACTCTTACTGGATGAAAATCCACATAATCCAAGCCAACACTTATGGACGATGATTTTGTATCATCCTCAAATTCCGTGAGTTGTTTCATTTTATCGTATTCTTCCCTTGTTAACTCTTCAGGAAAAGTCAGATACTTTTTAACACAATTAAGATATTTATTTTCTGAATAACCGAATTTACACTTCAGCTTTTCTTTAAATATTTCATCAGTATCCCCATTACTATCTGCTTCTTTTGGACTGTAAGGCAATGTACATTGAACTTCATAAGGCAAATTCATACGAAATGTCCCCGTTACCCCTTGGGGTTTTATAGTTACATTTGCATATCCATGTCCTGGATTGTTACCAATCACATCCACCTTTGAGGTAAAGATTTCAACATACTTATCTTGTGGCATTTCAAAGGCAATCTTTTGCTTAAAGCTTCCAATATATGAGCCTACTCCTTTTGTATCCGCTGCCGTCGCAACAATCGTAATACCTTTTGATAACCCGTCTCGACATAGTTTTGCAAGTTTTTCGTTGTACGCAGAATATCTAGGCTCATCAATAAAGGCATTTAAGTTATCTATGATAAGAGTAGTATGTATAAGGTGCGTTTCTTGATCTCGATAATTGTTTGCGTTAAGAGCCTTAATATTTTCCTTTAAAATGTTATCCATTATTTTAAATACTCGTTTGACATATTCTTCATTGGAGTTATCAAAATAAGCAGCTACTAACGGTAATTCCTTTTGTTCAGATAATGCGCCTCCAAAATCAAGGATAAAAATCTGCTCTTTCGCTTCGGTATACTGTTTATGAAGTATGCTAGTTAATGTTTTAATAAATGTAGTTTTACCACTCATAGATGTTCCGAATAGGATGACATTAGATTCTAGCAAATCCACTTCAAAAGGTGGTTGTAACTGAATTATTGGAATGTCAAATCTACCTAACGTACACACCATTTTTTGAATACTCATACTATTCCCCTCCACTCTGTTTCATCTATAATTGTACCTTGTAGCGGTGGCAAGAATATCTGATGAGGTTTTTCCATATCCTGGCCCAGGTCAATAATTGTATTCACAATATATGCTAGCTGCGTATCATGTTCATTAATCTGCTCATTATTTTTTCTGGCTAGTTCATTATCTCTTTTTGATGAATAAAAGTCATAATTAAACTCCCCTGAGTTTGGAACTTGGGTAACAAGAACCGGAGCTTCAATATTCAAGTTCTTATTGGCTCCTGTATATGCTGATTGGAAATATTCAAACCTTGTTCCCGTACCCACAAGTAGATAAGCACGTCCATTCAAAGGCATTGTTGGAGCAGCAGCAACCGGACTTCCTATCATTTCTTTTGAAGCTTGCTTAGTTGCTACCTTTAAACAGATTCTAGCTTTTGAGTTTACCCTGATATCGTCAGTAATTGCCCCTTCAATATTCTGTGAAACAAGCACAATATGAAACCCTAAGGTTCGACCAACACGTGCAATTGTAGTAATTTCAGCAATAAAGTCTACATCGTTACTTTCGTTTGAAAATCTTTTTAGCTCCGTAAATTCATCAACAACCAGTATAAGATGTGAAAGAGGTGATAAATCTGTCGTGTCATTGTTTAAAACTTTTACTTGTTTTTCATTCAATTTCTTCTTTAATTTATCAATACTCTCTCTACTGCTGTTTTTTGATTCTAACTTCTTTATCTGTTTAATCACTCGGAGGGCCCTGATATATGCATCAACATTATCAACTCCTAAGCTAGAAAGTAATAATTTTCTTCTTTTTATCTCAGCGTTTAGAGATTCTAGAAATCGTTTTAACATATAAGCCGCGGAAGTGCCTTCTTCTTCCCCCGCAGTATCTGTTACTACCCCTACACAATGTGGTAAATCCCCCAGACGATCTGAGAATCCACCACCTTTCATATCTACTAGCATTAAATTAAGATCCATTGGAGAGAATTTCATACATAGTCCTATTAAGTACGTAATAATTGTTTCAGATTTTCCAGATCCTGTTGTACCAGCCACAAGCATGTGTGGGCCATCAGCCTTTTCATATAAATCAAGGAAAATAGCACCATGTTCATTCTTACCAACTGGAACACGAAGATTTTTAGTAACATCGTTCTTATTAATACTTTCCCAACTATCTAAAATACTCTTCTTCACTTCGTTATTCTGAATCTTTTCTATGTTATATCCATATAGCTCAAACAAGGTAACCATGGAAGGTACTTTTCCATTCTCAGCAATCCTTGTATAGTAAATAGCGCTTAACTGTTTAAAAGCTAAATCAAACTGCTTGCCATAATTTTTTTCATTAAATATATAATCATTCTGGAAATACTTATACTCAATTAATTTATCCGTATCATTTGCTTTGGTATGATCCTCGTTTCCTTCACTTAATACGTTAAGTGCTTCTCTACTAAGAACATTGTATCTTAAACTGCTTTTTCTTTCGTTTGGATTATCTCTATCAATATTAATAATATTACCACAATACTTTGGTAGCTTATCTTTTACAGATTGTATGAAAATAAATGTCAGGCCCATAGAGTTTACGTATAGCTCACCTTCTTTAGGTGCCTCTGGAAGAAACTTTGAAAATCCTGTCTCTTTAATGTCATAGTCATAGAAAACTATGCATACAATCTGTGTCAGCTTTTGATCGCTACTCTCTGTCTCCTTCTCATCAGATTTAGTATTGGATCGCTCATTCATTATGCTGAGCAGACGTCCGAAAACTATACCTGAACTATTTTTATCGAACACAAATTGAGAGATCCCATCAAACAATTCATTGGAATGTGGTAAGTATTTATAGTTTTCAATTGTTTTATTCTGTATCTGGATATTCTCTTCTTTATCAAAAAAGAATACAAATTGCATATCCTCAGGAGAATGGTAGTACGCTAGTTCAAAGACAATATGTTTAATAAAGTTTTTTGAAGTTTCATTGTCACTAGATATTACACCCAGTACCCCACAAGATTGTAAATTAAGCAATAAAGGAGGTTTACTTCCATCATCACTTCTTAAATAATTAAATCCAATAATCTCATTATTATTGTTAAGATCAACACCTTTATTCGCAAAGTTATAGGCAATGTCCGTAAGTAAGAACTTATTCTTGTCTTCTTCTGCCCTTTGCTCAGGTGTTAATTTCTTTCTTCTTTTCTTATCTTTCTTAGATGGCAATAGAATCTTAATCTTGTCGCCATATTTTTTATAGTAAATATCATAAAAAACATTATCTTTCTTCTCACTTTTTATTTCAAATAATGGTTTAACTTCATCAGATGTACCCAAAGAAATTCTCATAAAATCATTATCATTCTGGGAACGAGAAAATATAGAACCATTTATTTCTGACATGTTTTTAAACAATGTATCCATGTTTGGGTATACACTATTTAGATATTTGATGTCACTTTTCTGCCATTCATTAATGGTAAGAATCATTCTGTGTATGTAGTTTTCATAATTCGTCTTCCACTCAGTGACCTTACTTTTGTACTCATTTCTCTGTTTCATATAGTTATAAAATGACGTTACAAGTGCAACAACACCCATAGCACCAGACATTAATAACATAGTATTGCCCATACTTGCTGAATTTGGAGAAAATTGCATTATAAGAAAACGAGCACCTAACATACCACCCGTTGATAAAAATGTTGGTATAATAACGTCAAGAATAGAAGATTTGCTCTTCTGAGGCATCTCCCCTGGGGGAAGTATATCAATTACTGATGGTTCAATAACATTTAAACGTCGTGTGCTTATGTTATATTCAAGATTATCTGATTGTAGTATGTAACTGCTGTCAATGCGAGAAAATAATGCCATGGGATTTACTGCAATCTGTGTTGTGAACAAAATACAACTAGAGGTTACAAAACCCAGCTCATCCAATTTCATATCTAATACTTTAATGCCATCTATCTCCTGAGTGATGTCAATAATATTGAAATATCCTTTTGCATTAAATAAAACCTGAAGTTCCTTTCGAGTTTTCAAATACTCATCCAAAACCTCAAATTCCTTCTCATACTTGTCATCTTTTTTAAGTCCATAATATAACGATTCAATAAATGCCCTAAGCGTAATATCTTTTAATAGTAGTAACGTGATTTTCTCGTTTAAGACATCATTTTGAAATCTCGCAGAAACCATTATTTCATTGTTTTTCATCGGTTCTATCCTTTCAAATGTCCAAGCTTTATCTTATCACTGTAATGCTTTAGTTAATTCCCTTAATTGTTCATAAACATCTGGGGCCTCACCAAGTGTTATTATTGGTAGGCTATCTATTGTTACCTCGGTCTTAGAAAATGATTTATCTATCACATTTGTTATAGAAGGAGCAACTACTTTTGCTGATGGTCGTTCAATCTGTTCAATGGATATAGATCTCATACTAGTTGTAACCGGATGTGGTAAATCATTCTTTTTAAGTTCTGGTTTTTCAAAAGACTTTACTCCAATATTCATTATGGAAACAGGATTCAGCCCTTCTATAGGTTGTTTAGGTTTCTTGAATGTTTTCGGTTGCATATGAACACTAACTAATTGAGGTAAAATTGGCTTCCTTTGCTCAACTCTTACATAAGTCTGAGGGTTCATATTCAACTTGTCCATAACAGGCAACTCTACATTATTATTTGGTTTTTCAAACTTTGACTCAGACTGATAGATTTTTATGGCTACATTTGGTAAAAGTGACTGCTTTATTAACATATTATTCTTTTGATTAATCTTTATCGTAGGTTTAACCACTTTTGGTATTTCACAATTACGCCTTTCAGGTTTTGCAAAGTTAACGCTCTCATGAGTACGAACAGACACCTCCGGTAGAATTGGATGAGATGAAACTGAAACAGATTTTGGACTTATATTCCTATTAGGCATTGAAATATTAGGAACACTACTTGCTACATGTCCCAAATTCTTTTTAAATGGTTCAACATTTTTTACATCTTTTTTAGTTAAATCGACAACAGTAGGCATCTCTGGTTGAGATCTTTCTATCTTATTTATTTGTAGCATATTAAGAACAACAGCCTTAGGTACCATAGGTAGAATAGGCTTCTCTTGTTCTTTTTTTTCAAATGATCTTATTGGTATTCCCAATTCTTTTATTGGCTCT
>JAEZQN010000162.1 GCA_023441145.1 Bacillota bacterium | reverse complement strand
TAATAATTGCTAAATCCTTAAAAAACTCATAAGTCAATTTAATACGCCTCTTCCTTAGTTAATCTAGCAACTAGTATAATCCTTACGAAAAGAATTTTCAACCTACAGAAAAAGCTAAATTTTTAGGTTATTAATTCATAAAAGTATAATTATAGCTATATTTTACCTTAATTTTCCCGGCCCTTAAGTCTGCTTTAATTTTTGGATTCTTTAGCTTCAGGGTAAAGGTCAACGCTTTTGACTTATATTTACTAAGATTCAGATTGATATTTTTATAAGACTGTTCTGCTATAAGCTTATCGTTGACATAGATAGCGATTGTTAATTTATTGTACTTCTGTATCTTTTTATAGTTGGTGCTATTCACCGCATAGCATTTGTAGATAAGCTTTCCATTGGAATAATAGATGGAGGCATTGGAAAGGTGGACTTTCCCTTTCTTCAAATAACGCCCATTTTTCGTTGGAGTAGTTGTAAATACATTGGCTTTGACAGTAACCTTACATTTGAGTGTCTTTCCGTTTATGGAAGCATAGACATAGCAGCTACCAGTCTTGAGTCCACGTACAACTCCATTATCAACAGTCGCTATCTTCGTATTAGAGCTCTTCCATATTACAGTACCTGAGCCACCACTTACCTTAAGTACTCTTGCAAATCCACTTGTTAAACTGATTCCCTCTACAGCTTCTCCCTTACTGTTGACTATTTCAGGATTAGTAACCTTAACCTTACAAGTAAGGGTGTACCCCCCACTAATTGCAGTTATGGTAACAGTACCAGTTTTCTTTGCAGTTACAACCCCATTTTTTACTGTGGCAATGGCTTTGTTAGAGGTCTTCCATGTGACTGTATCTTTTAAATTAAGCACCTTTAGTGTAAACTTTGTTCCCTTTGCTATAGACTTAGATGTTTTGTTTAGACTAGGTTGTCTTACAACAATCTGACAGGTTGCAAATAGGGTACCATCCTTTAAACCTGCTTTGATACTACATTGGCCAGGAGCTTTGGCTGTCACAACTCCACCATTTACTGTAGCAACAGCTGTATTGCTACTTTCCCAAATCACATCTTTATTTACTGCATCTGCAGGAGTAACAGTCGCTGTTAGTGTAACAGCATCCTTTATATTCATGGTATAAGTAGATTGACTTAATTGTATGGACTCTGCTATGTAATTCACTTTCAAGTATATTGTAGTTACCACAGGTGTGCCATCATTGAAAAGAAAGTCTATTTTTAATGTCTTACCTGCATCCTCTTTCACCGGAGCCATGGTAAAGCTTGTATTGGTTTGATTCGCTAACAAAGTACTGACTACTGGTTTATACTGTCCATCTAACATAGGGCTTGCTATTACTGATAATGGGTTGACCATATCCTCTGCTTTAAAAACAGAAAGTGTATAGCCTACTCCTTGTGTAACATTGGTGACACTGTTCGCTGTAACTACCTGATTATTTAGCTTCACAACTAATTGGGCTGTCTGCTGCTCATCAGCATAAACTAAGCTTGAGTTACTTAATAAAAACACTGATAGTGCTACTACTGCCCCCAAAAAAACTCCTGCTACTTTCCTTACAACATTTTTCATATTCTACCTCCTCCAAATTGCGGTCTTTAAACCATATAAAGGCAGCTAACTACCTTAGCTGCCTTCTTAATTATCTGATGTCTTTAAAATGGAATTGTTTTCTTCCTTCAGCATAATCTGCTACCACATGTCCGTCACCAAATAATTTATACTTATAGGTTACCAGTCCGTCAAGTCCTACTGGTCCTCTGGCATGAAGCTTTCCTGTACTAACCCCAACCTCTGCTCCAAAGCCATAACGGAAACCATCAGCAAATCTGGTGGAACAATTGTGATACACCCCAGCTGAGTCTACCAACATCATAAATTGTTTTGCAGCCTCCCTATCTTCTGTGAGAATACTATCAGTATGATGGGAACCATAGCGATTGATATGTTCAATAGCTTCCTCCATATCCTTCACAACTTTTATGGAAATAATATAATCTAGATACTCTGTAGCAAAATCTTCCTCTACAGCAGGATGACAGGCGATGATATCCTGTACCTCCTTCGTACCTCGAATCTCAACATTCTTCGCCTCTAAGGCTTCCTTTAAAGGTGGCAATAGCTTAGGAGCAATCTCTTCGTGTATAAGGAGTGTCTCGGTAGCATTACATACAGCCACATATTGAGTCTTAGCATCTACAATTACCCCTATTGCTTTCTCAATATCTGCTTCCTTATCTGCGTATACATGACAGATTCCATCTGCATGACCCATAACTGCAATCTTAGAATTGTCCATAATATAACGCACAAAGCTATTAGAGCCTCTAGGAATAATTAAGTCTACTGATTCATGGCAATGAAGAAGCTCGTTAATCTCTTCTCTAGCCTCCACCTGAAACATAGAAGCCTCTGGCATACCTGCTTCCACTGCTGCTTTGTAAATCGTAGAAAAGAGAGCTTTATTCGTTCTCATAGCTTCGCTACCACCTTTTAGGATAGCGCAGTTACCACTCTTAAGACAAAGGCCTGAAATCTGTACCATAGCGTCTGGTCTTGCCTCAAAAATCACACCGATTACACCGATTGGACAGCTTTCTCTTACCAAGGTTAAGCCTTGGTCTAGTTCTCTTTCGAATTCTACCTTACCAAGTGGATCAGGAAGTTTTGCTAACTCATACAATCCAGATACCACTTCCTCTAGCTTCTTTTCATCAAATTTTAAACGTTTTAATATTGGAGCCGCAATCCCTGCTTCCTTGGCTTCTTCCATATCCAAAACATTAGCTGCTAAAATGCTCTCTTTATCTGCCACTAATGCCTTTGCAATGGCTACAAGTGCTCCATCCCGCTGCTCTTTCGTAGTGGCAGCAAGCTTCGAACTATCTAATTTCATTCTTCTCGCCTGTTCACTTATCTTCATGCCAATTCTCCTTCTATGATTGAACTCTCCTTATGCAATTATAAAGTACCATAAGGTAAAATATTTTACTCCTTCCCTATTATAACAGAATTAGGTGGTTATGAAAATATATTTGCAAGAATATTGATTTTTTCAAAGGAAGTTCCTTTCACCAAAAAACCAGCCTGTGTATACACAAGCCGGTTCTCCTTATATCTTCATTAACCTCTATTCTGAGCTTCAACAAGACTTCCACCGCAGTATAGCTTCCTTAGCTTTGGCTTCTCAATCTTACCCGTTGGATTACGTGGAATATCTGCAAAAATAATCTTGTGAGGTCTCTTATACCTTGGTAGCTTATGGCAAAATTCCATCATCTCTTCCTCTGTAGCCTTAGCTTCAGGCTTTAACTCAATAATGGCTGCAGCAATCTCTCCAAGACGTGTATCAGGAAGACCAATAACTGCTACATCATGTACTAATGGATTGGTACGAATAAAATCCTCTATCTGGACTGGATAGAGATTCTCTCCACCACTGATGATCACATCCTTCTTACGATCCACTAGGAAGATAAAACCGTCCTCATCCTCTCGAGCCATATCCCCAGTAAACAACCATCCATCTTCTAATACTTCTTTGGTTGCCTTCTCATCATTATAGTAGCAAAGCATGACCCCAGGGCCTTTCACTGCAAGCTCCCCAATTGCTCCTTGTTCTACAGTATTGTGCTTCTCATCCACAATCTTTGTCTCCCAGCCATAGCCTGGCTTACCAATGGCGCCTACTTTATGTATATTCTCAACCCCAAGATGTACGCAACCAGGTCCTATAGATTCACTTAATCCATAGTTTGTGTCATAGTCATGGGCAGGAAAATATGCTTTCCAGTGATTGATGAGGCTTGGTGGAACTGGTTGTGCTCCAATGTGCATCAGCCTCCACTGTTCTAATTGATACTTCTTAAGGTCAACCCTGTTATTGTCAATCGCCTCTAAGATATCCTGTGCCCATGGAACTAATAGCCAAACAATGGTACACTGCTCGTTAGACACAGTATCTAAAATAATATCCGGTTTCGTACCTCTTAATAATATTGCTTTACTACCTGCAAGCAAACTACCAAACCAATGCATCTTAGCACCTGTATGGTATAGTGGAGGAATACACAGGAAAACGTCCTCCCTTGTCTGCCCATGGTGATTTTGCTCAACCTTACAAGAATGCACCAGACTGGCATGATTATGTAAAATAGCTTTTGGAAACCCCGTTGTACCAGAAGAAAAATATATAGCGGCATAGTCAGCATCTGTAAGAGTAATCGCAGGTGGCTGACTGCAACAATTCGCTGTCAAAGTGGTGTAATCCTCTGCAAAGGAAGGACATCCATCTCCCACATAAAATAATAGTCGATTCTTATTGATATTATCTGCAATCTCTTCTACTCGACCAATAAATTCAGGACCAAAGATTAACACGTCTACCTCTGCAAGCTTTACACAATACTCGATTTCCTCTGGAGTATAACGAAAGTTAAGTGGTACTGCTAAGGCTCCTGTCTTAAGAATTCCAAAGTAAATTGGAAGCCATTCAAGACAATTCATCAATAAAATGGCAACCTTATCTCCCTTTTCCACTCCACGTTCCAATAATAGATTAGCAAATCGATTGGCTTTTTCATCAAATACCTTCCAGGAAATCTCCCTTCGGTAATGGGTAGTTGGGTTGGTCTCAATTAGCTCGTATTCTTTCCAAGTTACCCTTTTTTGCTCTGTCACCTCTGGATTAATCTCAACCAGGCAAATATCATTGCCATACAATTTACTGTTTCTCTCTAATAGCTCTGTAATAGGCATAGCGAATCCCCTTATCTAAACTGTATTATAAGTATCATTTATCCCTTTAACGCATTTACTTACTAAAGCAATTTTATCCCCATACCATTACTTTGTCAATGATATGGGGACAATAACTTGTTCTATTTTAGGCAGTTACTATCTTACCATCCTTTAAGTTAATCACACGATTCCCATACTCCGCACTATCCTTAGAGTGAGTTACCTGAATGATTGTAATATGCTCTTCCTCATTGATTGTTTTAAATAGCTTCATAATGTCTTCTCCAGACTGACTATCTAAGTTACCAATTGGTTCATCAGCTAAAATCAAATCAGGACTCATGATAACTGCTCTAGCAATAGAAACTCTCTGTTGTTGTCCACCAGAAAGCTGACTTGGAAGGCTTTTTTTCTTCTCATATAGTCCTATGGTCTTTAACAAATGGTCTAGCTTTTCACGATAATCCTTTTCCTTCTTTCCATCCATAATGACAGGAAGAAGGATATTCTCCTCTACAGATAGGTTCTGTACTAAATTATAAAACTGAAACACAAAACCAATCTTCTTTCTTCTCATCTCTGCCAATTCTTTCTCTTTCATGGTGTTAATATTTTTCTCATCAATATACACTTCCCCTATGGTTGGCTGGTCTAGTGCACCTAACTGATATAAGAGTGTAGATTTACCACAACCAGATGGTCCCATAATGGAGACAAATTCTCCTTGCTCAACCACAAAAGAGATATCATTTAACACTCTTATTCTATTTTCACCTTCTCCAAAATCCTTAGAAAGGTTCTTTACTTCGATAATCTTACTCATTTTCCTTCCCCCTATTCGTATTTGATCTCTGATACAATATTCATTTTTCTTAACTTACGTAACGGAATTAGAGTAGTAAGTAATAAAATGACTACTACAATACCAACAAATTTTATGGAATCTAACAGATTATAGCCTATGTTCAAGCACATACTTAAGCCCTCCATGGAGGTATTCACCATATATACGGAAGGGATTACCACAATGCAGGCAATGATTCCTGATATCACACTGGTTAATAGGGTTTCTGTAAATAACATTTTCTTAATCTGGCCCTTACTCATACAAGTAGAATTCAGTACAGCAAGCTCTCTTTTTCTTTGAAAGAAGCCTATAATTTGATTGTTCACAATTCCTACAAAAGAAAGGCAAACTGCTAAGCCTATAATTACATAGAAAATACTCATAATACCAGCCGTCTGTTCTTCCTGTATATCAATATGTTGCTTAAATGTTTTAAAATCTACATTAAATTCCTTTATCTCACCTTTTAACTTGTTGATAAATTGATCTGGGTCTACCCCTTTCTCCAAAACTATCTGAATCCAGATTGGAATATTTGTAAAATAGTTTTTATAAGTATTCAGATTCATAATAAACACATTCCGGCTAGAGGTAAAATAGGATGAATTTGTAGTTCCTACAACAGTAAACTCATTCTCTAACTTCTTATCATCTACCGTCAAAGATAACTTATCTCCAATCTGTATATTATTACGCTTGGCAAAAAAGGAGTCAACTAAAATCTCATTGTCTTTTAGAGTATCGATATCAAAGGAGGAATCATCAAGTGTTACCCCTTGCATATCATCTTTTGTTACTGTAAGGAAGATTGGAGGAATCGTAAAGTTCTTATCCTCCCCATAGGTTACATTATTGGAAAAGCTGTAGTAGAGTGGAATTGTAGATTCTACACCATCCATATCCTTAATAAAATCATACTCCTCATACTCCTGAGACACATTCTCTACAATTACATCAAAATTGCTGGTGTAGCGAAAGGATTCAAACAATCTAGTAAAGGATACTGAAACATTATACACTGTCAAAATAGATGCAATGGCCACAACCATCAAGGTTGCAGAAGATATAATGGTTTTATTGTAACCGATATTTTTAGAAGCTACGATACCAGACTTCCAACCTAATTTTCTAGAGAGTACAGTGATTCCTTTGGAAATAAAACGCAACCATACAGGAACTAAGAATGCACATCCTACCAACAGAATTGCCATTGCTGCAAGACTAATTAAAAATTGGGACTTGCTATTGGTAAACTGTAACACTAGAGCAATGATAATTAGGATTAAACCAAGCCAACTTTTCTTTTTACTGATCTTATATCTTGTACTTTGTACATTAAAGATAATATCCTTAATTGGTTTTCTGTTGGCTCTAAGGATTGCCTTTAATGAAATAACCACCTCTAATAATACAGCAAATAAAATTCCAAAAAGCCAAATCCCCCATTTGATACCTGCCTTTTCATCTGCAAGCTCTACTCCATCCGTTGTAATAAAAGCTTTTGCTACCACACTATTTATAGCATAACCTGCAGCCGAACCAATGATACCACCCAAAAGCCCGTACAGAGCGTTCTCTCCAAGTAGGATAAGGTTCATTCTTCTCTTCGTTGCTCCAACACTTCTAAATGTTCCTATTACAGGGAAACGTTCAGCAATCACTAGCTTGTTTAGGGAACCTACTACAAAGAAAATCATAATTACTACAATCACCAATATAATGGTTAGTAAGCTAGTAATACTAGAAAGAGAATCCTCTACTGACTCCCGATTAACTAATTCCTCCGTGTCTATTGTCACATTATTGTCATTTATGTACTGTATAAACTCTTTAATCTTGTTACTATCCTTAACATGAACAAAAAGCTGTTGTCCAGAGGTCTCTTTATAACCAAGAATTTTATTAACTGTTTCCAAATTACTTATAAAATAGGGATAATCATTCTCTATTGAAGTGAGCCGATAATTCACTACCACCTCTACCACTTCCATCTTATAATCCTTATCATTATAGGTGAAGGTAATGGTATCCCCTTTGTGTATGTTATATTTCTCAGAGCATTTTTCATTCACCACAAGTTGATTCTCCTGAAGGTGAATGCTATTACTAGAAAACTCATCCATCTGGTAGGCGTCCTGTAAATTCATACCCATAATCAAAGCGGGCCTACCTTCTCCTTGAATCTCTGCATACCCCCCTACATTGGAAATTAGCAAAGATTCTATCTCTGTGTCTGGGAAATCAATGTTTTCCTCAATGAGTTCCTTCGCTAACACATCACTATTGTTCTTATCCTCCTTCATGGTAATACTAATATCCGACTTACCATAAACGCTTCGTAGTGTTTGCTCGTATTTAGTAGCAATCTCATCACCGAGAGTAATATTAAGCATAAGAACTGCTGTAGCCACTATTAACGAAACTACTATCAAAAAGCTTCTACCCTTGTGAGCTTTGATATTTCGTAAAATATGCCTTAAAATAATATTCATATTCTCATCTCCTCCTTTAACACTCACACACATTCATAAAAATGCACGTATATGAATAATAACACGTGTTTACCTATATGGTTATTAAAATTTAATTAGAGCTTAGAAAAAGCTGGATAAGACATTAAATCTTATCCAGCTTTTTGTTGCTTCTATTACTTTGTTATCACAGACTTTGTTTTGGACCAGTCGGAGAAGATGTGGGTATTCTTACCATTGACCTTTAAAGTTTTATAGGTTCTAACTCTTACATAGTATTTCTTCTTTGCAGAAAGCTTTGAGATCTTAGCTTGAGTAGTAGTGTTTTTCCCTATAGTAACAGTTTTTGCTTTACTAAATTTAGTACTTGTACTGTATTGGATTTGGTAACCTGTGACCTGAGAAGTATTTTTTGACCATTTTAAGGTAAATTGTTTTTTACTAGCTGCTATTTTAGCTATACTTGTTGTATTTGGTTTAATAGTAAAGTAACTAGTCTTTGAACCAACATAGTTACCGATAAAGGTTACTTTAACTGCATAGTTACCAACGTTCTTTCTACCAGTTGCATAGGAGACCCTATAGTGTACATTCTGTTTAAGTATATTTCCTCTAACATCCTTTACTACTACAGCAGGCTTCTTCTCCTTTCTATTATATGTATAGCTGGTATGTGATAATTTTATGCTTGCCACCCGAGGTATCACTGTGGAAGATATGGTTGTATTACAAACTGTACAAACATTAGCAATCAAACCATCTTTATATAAAGTTGTTTTCATAACATTAGTTCTTATTTGATGTTCATGAGTGACAGGAGTGGTATCAACAGGCCTCTTTATGGTAAGGGTAACATCCATTTTGGCATAACCTATACCATTTTTTAGTAACTTAAAGATATAAGTGATTTCCTTTGGTTCTGATGTAAAGGTTGCTATTCCAGTATTTTTGTCATAGTTTGCTTCAATATCGTTACCTACAATACTCATTCCTTGGACTGCTATAATATTTGCAGTATTATCCTTTCCTACAATATCTGATAGCGATACAAGATAACTACCTTGAACTTTTTTATACTCTACACTTCCACTCTTTTGTCTATAGCATTCTACTGTAGTAAGATAAGGATTATTACTGAAATCTAGTGTACGAAGCTGATTATCGCTACACTCTATGGTGTCTAATTGCGTGTTCTTACTAAGATCAAGACTCTTAAGTTGGTTAAAACAACACTCTAAATATCTAAGCTCAGTATTCATACTAAGGTCTAGAGTAGACAAATTATTTTGATCACAATGCAGATACGACAGCTCCGGATTATGACTTAAGTCAAGGGATGAAAGTAGGTTTGAATAACAACCTAGATCCCACAAATTAGTGTTTTTGCTTACATCTAGCGTTTTTATTTTATTCATACCACAGAAAATAATCTCGAGAAGTAGATTATTGCTTACATCTAGAGTTTCTAACAAGTTGTTAGAACATGAGACATTTACTAATTCAGTATTCTTACTAATATCTAAAGTTTTTAGTAAATTATCTGAACAATCAATCTCTTCTAAAGATGTATTGTTACTAACATCAATAGTAGTAAGCTTATTAATGTTACAGAAAAACTTTCTTAAACTCTTGTGATTACTTACATTCAAACTAGTTAGTTGATTATTACTACAATCAAACCTAATAAGTTTACTTAAACTACTAACATCAAGACTGTTTATTTGATTATTTTCACAAAACAAAAATGCCAATTCAGTATTTTTACTAACATCAAGACTAGTAAGCTGATTATCGCTACAAGCCAACCATACCAGATTATTAAGTTTACTAACATCAAGACTAGTAAGTTGATTATCGTCACAGTATAAATAATCTAACTTTACATTGTTGCTTACATCAAGTGTTCGTAGTAAATTATGTTCGCAGGATAAATCGGCCATCTCAAGGTTGTTCCTAATATTTAAAGTATTAATTGTATTTCTATAACATGTTAAAAACGATAATTTCTTATTGTTACTAAAATCTAGGGAACTCAGTTGATTATTATAACACTCCACCTTACTAAGTTCAGTAAGTTTACTAACATCAAGATTTTTCAACTGATTATCAGAGCAATCTAATTCATTTAACAAAGTAAAATACTCAATACCTGATAAATCATTGATTGACATTTTATTTACTTTCATAGCATTAAATGCGGCCTCGGTAGTACTTAATACATTATTACTATCTTTATCATAACTTTTTATAGCCTTCATAAATTTTGCATCTGGGAAATTCTTTTCACAAATATGAAGATTCCCACTAGAATCTATACAAGCAGCACTTCCATTAAAGGTACCTAACGTATAGCCAGAGCATGCTGCTATTGGGGATGCAAATGCTACTGCTGGAAACATAGTAAGAACCATCATGATGCTAAGAATCACACTAATTATTTTCTTCATATATCTCTCCTTCAATTTGCACTATATTCTATTTCTTTGTAGTAACATTTTTTGTTTTGGACCAAGAGGAAAACAGGTATGTATTCTTTCCATTCACTTTAACCTTTTTATAGGTTCTAACTCTAACATAGTATTTCTTCTTAGCTGAAAGCTTTGTAATCCTTGTAGCTGTGGTGGAATTCTTCCCTATGGAAACCGTTTTTGACTTGCTAAATTTAGAACTAGTACTGTATTGAAGCTGGTATCCATCCACCTGAGAAGTTTTCTTTAACCATTTCACTAAAAATCGTTTTGATTCAGCGACAACATTACTAATGCTTGTTGTATTTGGTATAATAGTAAAATACAATGTCTTTGAACCTCTATAATTTCCTTTGAAATTAACCTTTACAGTATATTTCCCAACACTCTTTCTACCCGTTGCATAAGAAAGTGTGTAGTCTTTATTTTCTCTCAGTAGAGAACCTTTCACATCCTTGATTACAACGGTAGGTTTCTGCACCTTACCATTGTAGGTATAACTTGTGTTTGAAAGCTTTATATTTGTAACCCTAGGAATCACAATAGGAGAATAGGATTTGTTACAGACTGAACAATAATCCGCTATCACCCCATCTTTATCTAATGTTGCACAAGTTAAAGTTTTCACCAACTTATGACACTCTCCATCAACAATATCATCTGATCTTATTAATGACAAAGTAACATCTATCTTACTACAAACATATTCATCTATACGTACATCACAAATATAAGTAACTTCCTTTGGTTCAGACATAAAGGTCGCTATCCCAGTTACCTTATTATAATTCACCAAAATATCTGTATCTGCTATACTTTTTCCTTCAATTGATGCGATTTTAGCCACATTCTCTTTACCTACAAGCTCGCCAAGATTTACAAGGTAATTATTTTGATACTTGTAGTAGTTTACATTATACCTCTTTTGGTTACTACAATTTAATCCAAGGAAATCATACTCCTCAGGAGTGTTCAGTATAGTAAGCTGATTAGCCTCACAACTTAATGACGATATGCAATTTGAACTAATATCAAGCACAGTTAAATTATTATAACCACAATCCAACCGAAATATATTAGGATTATGACTAATATCTAGAGTATCAAGCTTGTTAGCCTCACAGTATACAAAACATATATTAACATTTTTACTTATATCAATGGCCTTTATTTGATTATTCGAGCAATCTAGAGTTCTTAATACTGTATTGTTACTAGTGTCTAGATTGCTCAGTAAATTAGAGTTACAATCGAGAAAATCTAATATATTGTTTTTGCTGACATTTAAACTTCTTATTTCATTATCACCACATTCCAATTGCTCTAATAAGGTATTATTACTAGTATCTAGACTACTTAACTGATTATGACTACAAATCAATTTATTAAGCGCTACTAGATTACTAACGTTAAGATTCTTTATCTGATTACTAGAGCAATCTAAGCTTGTTAACGATGTGAAAAACTCAATACCTGATAGATTTGCAATTGACATTTTACTGATATCTAAGGCGGTGATGTTTACTTCCTGACTTGTTAAAACGTTATCCGATTTGTTATCCAATTCCTTCACCGCATTCATAAAATTCAAATCCTGGAAATTCTTTTCACAAATATGTAGATTCCCATTAGAATCAACACAAGCGGGACTTCCATTAAAGGTACCAAGTACATATCCACTGCAAGCTTCTGTTGACGACGCGCTTGCATTAGCTGGTAACAAGGTAAAAACCATCATTACGCAAAGAACAACACTTATTACTTTTTTCATACAACCTCTCCTTTTGACTGAAACCACATAAATTTACCTATGCATCGTGTGTGTATCTATAATTTTACATGTCTTTCAATATTTTATAAATTCATTATTAAATATCAAAAATACTTTTGTAAAAAACGCGTAGTAGAATTCCGTAGAATTCTCTACTACGCGTTTAAGTGTTTCATTAGAACTTTTTGTATGTATTTGATATGCTTATTCTAACACAGTAAAAAATGAATACAATTTGTTTACTACCTATCGCTTTGTGGTAACAGTCTTAGCCTTTGACCAGTCAGAGAAAATATGAACTACCTTACCATTAATCTTAACAGTCTTATAGGTCCTGATTCTTACATAATATTTAGTCTTACCAGTAAGTTTTGAAATGGTTGTTGCAGTAGTGGCATTCTTTCCAATGGTAACCGTTTTGGCATTACTGAATTTGGAACTCTTGCTGTATTGAACCTGATAGCCAGTTACTTCAGTAGCCTTCTTAGCCCACTTCACTGCAAACTTTTTAGAGCCAGCTGTTAGCTTACTAATACTAGAAGTTACAGGTTTAATCGTATGATTTAGTGTTTTTGCTCCTGCATAGTTCCCGGTAAATGTAATTGTAACTGTATATATACCAACATTCTTTTTAAATCCTTTGTAACTAACCTTATAATCTGTATCCTTCTTTAGTGTTTTACCGGTTCGATCTTTGACTACTACAGTAGGGTATTTAACCTTTCCACTATAGGTAACACTAGATTCCTTAAGCTTTATACTTGATACTCTAGGAATAACTATATTTGAAATAGTATTATTACATTCAGCGCAGTAGGTACTTACACTACCATCTTCACTTGTAGTCGCTCTAGTTACTGTCGTATTGGTTTTATGATCCACTGTGTGACCAGTAATTACTGGTTTTTTCATGTGTAGGGTAACATCCATGTCACCTAGCACCTTTGACATATTTCTAACATTATAAATATATGTTACAGTACTAGGCTCCTCAGTAAAAGTAGCCATACCTGTTTTATTATCAAAGGAAGTAGTTAAATTAGCCCCTGACTTACTCTTAGCAGAAACTGACTCAATGTTATTAATGTTTCCACTTCCTACTATACTACCTATATTTACTTTGTAAGTACTTCCCTCTTTACTATAATCAATGTTCTCTTTGTGTTGACGATAGCTTCCCACATATGTATCAGATTGTGTTTCCTTAAAATCCAAGCTACTTAGTTGATTATTACTACAATCTAACATAGATAGACTTGTAATACTTCCTATTTCAAGATTCTCTAGTTGGTTGTGATTACAGTATAAGTATGTCAAAGATGTATTCTTACTGACATCTAAGCTAATTATGTTATTGTCTTGACACTCCAAACGTCCCAATTTTATGTTTTTACTGATGTCTAAGTTCTTAAGTTTATTAGCACTACAATATAAAGACTCTAACTTAGCATTCTTAGTAACATCTAAGGTTGTGAGTTCATTACGAATACATTTAAGAACTACTAAGTCCTCATTTTTACTTGTATCCAAACTTGTTAAATTATTATAGCTACAGTATAGATTTTGTAATTGTAAATTTGTACTAATATCTAAGGACTCAAGTTGATTCATTTCACAATTCAGGTACCATAATGCAGTATTACTAAGCCCTAGTGCCTTTAATTTGTTAGCGTTACAGTCTAGGGTTATAAGTTTCTTATTTTCCGACACATCAAGTCTTGCAATATTGTTACTGCTACAGGTTAAGCCAATCAACAAAGTATTTTTAGTAACATCCAAAGTATTCAATTGATTTTTGCAACATCTAAGATTTTCTAGATTTATATTCGTACTTACATCAAGGCTAGTCAGTTGATTAGATGCACAATTTAAACTAGTTAATGCTGTGAAAAACTCTATACCACTAAGGTCTTTTATATTCCTTCCAGAGCAATCGATATCTGAGATAGCGACTACTTCAGCTTCTGTTAACAAATCATCATTATTAGTATCAAACTTATTATTTATGTAATCTCTAAACTTTTCGCCAGGGAAGTTTTTCTCACAAATATGTAGATTACCACTAGCATCCACACAAGCTTGGCTACCATTAAAGGTACCAAATACGTTGCCAGCACAAGCCTCTGTTGGTGATGCTAATACTACACCAGTCATCAAACTAAATACCATCACTACCGTAAGTAACATACTAATTATTTTTTTCATACAACATCTCCTTTTGTTTCACAAAATAAATAAGAGACCATATATGTACAATTTTACACTTATTTCATAATAATGTAAAACATATTTTGATAGATATATCTCCCTCTACCTTCCTCCCATACAAAAAACGCGTAGTAGAATTCTCTACTACGCGTTAAAGTATTTCTATGAAAACTCTGTTATTGTTGTTTTTCGATTATCCTATGTAAATCATCTATAAGTTCTGGATAATCTAATTGCAAGGCTTCTGTCACTGCCTTCGTAAATAACTCCAATTCCCCTTGTAACCCAAAAGCCTTAGGTGTCCTATAGCAAATACGATATACATCCTCTGTAATCTTGTCAAAAAACTTATCATCACTAATCTGCTTAAGACCAAATAACTCTGAATTATAGTTCTTATCTGTTGCAGATAGCTCAAAATAGTATCTTCCTGCTTGGACCATTTCCTGATATAACAGCTCTTGTCCTAATTCGCCATATTCTTGCAACTCATTAAAACCCAGAACCTCTAAATCCTTCTTAATCTCTTTGATGACCTTCTTAACTCCAAAAATAGAGGATGTTCTACCAGAAGCAAACTCCAAGTCCATCCAAAGCTTCATAAAATAATCCGTCTTAGGCTTTCCATCATTCTTTTTGATTTGGCCATAACGAAATTCCCATAAAAGGAAGCGAAGCCGATTCTCCTCACTATCCTCTTCTGACAATGCAGCATCTAAAAGTTTAAATCGTTCCTCTCCAGAAGCTGGAACATAGTAGCTATCTGGCCATGTAAGTTCTTGTACATCACGTTTTCTTCTGTTTTGATACATATATTCTCTCCATATACTTTTGTATGTATTTGATATGCTTATTCTAACACAATAAGAAAATGAATACAATTTGTTTTATTAATTACCTATCGCTTTGTTGTAACAGTCTTAGCCTTTGACCAGTCAGAGAAAATGTGAACTGCCTTACCGTTAATCTTAACAGTCTTATAGGTCCTGATTCTTACATAATATTTAGTCTTACCAGTAAGCTTTGAAATAGTTGTTGCAGTAGTGGCATTCTTTCCAATGGTAACCGTTTTGGCATTACTGAATTTGGAACTCTTGCTGTATTGAACCTGGTATCCAGTTACTTCAGTAGCCTTCTTAGCCCACTTCACTGCAAACTTTTTAGAGCCAGCTGTTAGCTTACTAATACTAGAAGTTACAGGTTTAATCGTATGATTTAGTGTTTTTGTACCTGTATAGTTCCCGGTAAATGTAATGGTAACTGTATATATAC
>JAEZQN010000159.1 GCA_023441145.1 Bacillota bacterium | reverse complement strand
ACGTATGACACCATTAAGGCAATTGACAAAAATATAATAATAGGAGCACCCTCTGCACTTAACGATACTTTAGAGGATGGTGAATGGATTTCTGATTTTCTTAAATTCTGTAATGAGAATAATTGTGTACCTGCATTTCTAAATCTAAATTTTTATCCAATAGATACTAGTACAAATTTTTATTATGAAATTAATCAAGAATCTAATTTAGTACTTCGCCCATCAGAACATGCACTCAAAGATTGTATTTACAAAATCTATAAGAATATAAAACGATACAATTGGAATATTAAAGACATCTATTTAACAGAGTGGAATTCCACTGTTTCCAATTATGACCCATTGAATGATACTGTGTACAAATCTGCCTATCTCACTAAAAATATTTTAGAAAACTATGACAGATTAAAAAGCTTTTGTTATTGGTCATTGTCGGATTTCTCTGAAGAAATTGGTATTGGTAACGACTTGTTTCACGGTGGATTAGGATTATATACACATAATGGAATCAAAAAGCCATCCTATTATGCATTGAATATGTTAAGTAAACTTGGTGATAGCTTAATCGCTAAGGGTAACGGCTACTTTGTTACTACAAAGAATAACTCTTTTCAGATTATTCTTTACAATTACCAACAGCCATCAGAAGAATATATCAATGGTACCTATGATGATCTTAGTGTTGATAAAATTTATGATGTATTACTAGGCAATAAGCAACACTATTTCTCTCTATCCCTATCTGATGTTACTGAAGAACGTTACATTCTAACAGAGTCTATTATCAATACACAGTATGGTAGTCCATATGATACATGGATCCGCATGGGTGCTGTTTCCTTAGATTTACAAGCAGAACTAGATTATTTAAACTCTGTGTCTCTACCAGAATATAAGAAACAAATCATATATTCAAAAGAAGGGTGTATCACAATTAATGCTAGGCTAGAACCTTACGAAGTTAGATTAATCACACTAACTTGTCTATAACATCACTGAGCAATCTCATATAATACAAGTAAATTACAAATGGAGGAGTAGTGGATGAACACTTATTACACAGTAACAAAATTAGATGCCAGTAGATATCGAATTTACAGTAAAGAACAGGTTTTTTCTGATCTACTTGTAGGAAAAGATCGAGCTCTACTCTTTGATACTGGTTATGGATATGGTAACTTGAAAAAGGTGGTTAAAGATATCACTACCTTACCCCTCTACATAATTAATTCCCATGGACATATGGACCATACTTGAGGTAACTATCAATTCAAAGAGGATATCTATATTCATCCTAAGGATATCGAACTATGCAAATCACATAATTCTATGCAATCGAGACTACAGTCTATCGAAAATGCCAAACATACTAAGAATTATCACACTGAAGAAATCACTAATATTCTTCCTATGGATTTCAATGAGCAAGGTTATTTAAATGCAAATTGCGGGAATCTTATTCCTTTGGAAGAGAACCAAATTTTTGACCTTGGTGGTATTACTCTAAAGGTAATCGAACTACCAGGACATACTCCAGGTCAAATAGGTTTACTGTATGAAGAAGAAAAAATACTTTATGTTGGTGATGCCACAAATCCTTTTGTTTGGTTATTTATGCCCGAAGCTTTAATGTTAAAGGATTATATAGCAACCGTGAATAAAGCAAAAACATTACCTTTTGAGCACTTTATCATGTCTCACCATCCACATGCTATGGACAAGGAAACATTAGACCACTATCTAGATTGCGCTGAACAATTAAATTTTGACAAAGGCTATCCTTTTGACTCACCGATGGCACCCCATAGTTCAGTTAAATTATGTACAAGAAAAGGATATAATCCAGATGATATAGGCAAACCAGGATATGCCAGCATAGTTATTAGCAAGGAACATTTATAATTTTCTTTTCTGAAATAAAAAAAGAGAACGCCACATAATGCGTTCTCTTTCTTGTTTTATGAAGATTTACATCATACCCATTCCTGGATTACCTGCTGGCATTGCTGGTTCATCTTTTTTGATTGTAGCAACGCAGCTTTCAGTAGTAAGAAGAGTAGAAGCAACACTTGTTGCATTCTGTAATGCACTTCTTGTAACCTTAGCAGGATCAAGAATACCGCTAGCTACCATATCTACATACTCTTCTTTTAATGCATCAAAACCAAAACCTGGCTCAGCATCTTTTACTTTATTGATAATAACAGATCCTTCAAGACCAGCGTTTGCAGCAATTGTCTTAAGAGGAGCTTCTAGTGCTTTTAAGATAATGTTTGCACCAGTCTTCTCATCTCCCTCTAATTCTGCCGCTAATTTTGCAACTTCTTTGGATGCATGAACGTAAGCAGATCCACCACCTGCAATAATGCCTTCTTCCACAGCAGCTCTAGTTGCAGCAAGAGCATCTTCCATACGAAGCTTATTCTCTTGCATTTCTGTTTCTGTTGCAGCACCAACACGAATAACCGCTACCCCACCTGCAAGTTTAGCAAGTCTTTCCTGTAACTTTTCACGATCAAAATCAGAAGTTGTCTCTTCAATCTGAGCTCTAATTTGGTTAATTCTATTTTGAATATCATTTTTGTCACCACAACCATCTACAATAATTGTATTTTCTTTCTGAACCTTAACAGACTTCGCACGTCCTAATTGGTCTAAGGTCATTTCCTTTAAGTCTATGCCTAATTCATCAGATACTACAGTACCACCAGTTAAGATAGCAATATCCTGAAGCATTGCTTTTCTTCTATCACCATAGCCAGGAGCTTTCACAGCTGCTACGTTGAAGGTTCCTCTTAATTTATTAATTACTAAAGTAGTAAGAGCTTCACCTTCTACATCCTCTGCGATAATTAATAAACGAGAACCAGATTGTACGATTTGTTCAAGAATTGGAAGAATTTCTTGAATATTACTAATCTTCTTATCAGTAATTAAAATATATGGATTGTCTAAGTTTGCTTCCATCTTATCCATATCAGTACACATGTAAGCGGAAACATAACCACGATCAAACTGCATACCTTCTACAAGGTCTAATTCAGTCTTCATTGTTTTAGATTCTTCGATAGTAATTACACCATCGTTAGAAACCTTCTCCATGGCATCAGATATCATAATTCCAACGGATTCATCTCCAGCAGAAATTGCAGCAACCTTTGCAATCTGATCTTTACCAGTTAATTTAGAGCTCATCTTAGCAATATTTTCTACTGCACACTCAGTTGCCTTCTTCATACCCTTTCTTAAGATAATAGGGTTAGCTCCTGCAGCTAAGTTCTTGATTCCTTCGTTGATCATCGCCTGTGCTAATACAGTAGCAGTAGTTGTACCATCACCAGCTACATCGTTTGTCTTAGTAGCAACTTCACGTACAAGTTGTGCACCCATGTTTTCAAATGCATCTTCTAATTCAATTTCCTTTGCAATGGTAACACCATCGTTTGTAATAAGAGGAGCACCAAAAGATTTATCTAATACTACATTTCTTCCCTTTGGTCCAAGTGTAACTTTAACTGTATCTGCTAATTTGTTAACGCCAATTTCTAATGACTGTCTAGCGTCAGCACCGAATTTAATTTCTTTTGCCATAATTCATTCCTCCATTAATTAATTTTCTATATGATAATTTACCATCTATTCCACTACAGCAACGATGTCACTTTGTTTAACAATGATAAATTCCTCTTCCTCTAATTTCACTTCAGTTCCAGCATATTTTGAATAAATAACGATTTGGCCTGCTTTCACTTGCATCTCAACTTCTTTGCCATCTACAATTCCACCAGGACCAACTGCTATAACTTCCGCTTGCTGTGGTTTCTCTTTCGCCTGACCAGGTAATACGATACCTGATTTAGTAGTCTCTTCCGCTACTAACTGTTTCAAAACAACTCGGTCTCCTAAAGGTACTTATTTCATATATATACCTCCTTAACGATCATTTTTTTGTTTATTAGCACTCTCTTCATTTGAGTGCTAATCGATATTCTATATATTAGTAAATCTCCCTGTATATTGCAAACGCTTCTGATTTGAAAAACGTTTCAAATCAGGATTATAACTAATATATTCTCATTATATCTCGTAATTTCTCATTATATCTCTTGTTTTCTTTATTTTTAAATTCTTTCAGTATCTAATAACTTCTCATCCCTAGGTAAAGACAAAGTCGCTACAATCTGTTA
>JAEZQN010000072.1 GCA_023441145.1 Bacillota bacterium | reverse complement strand
AAATAGTAAGACAAGGTAGGAAGCTAATAAAATTATAGTAAGAATATTAAGAATATTAAGAAGAGGGATCTATGAATAATAAAATGTCAAGAAATAAAAGAAGAAAGAAGCAAAGAAAGATCGTGTTTATTAGTTTGTTGGTTATGATAGGATTGCTACTATTTACCTATCTTGGAATCAGTCAGTACTATAAAACTCATTTTTATACCCAGACGTTTATTAATGGAGTAGATTGTTCCAATCTTACGGTAGAGGAAGCAAGAGAAAAGATTAGTTATGAGGTACATACCTATCAACTAGACATTGAAGAAAGAAATGGAAAACAAGAAACGCTCTCAGGTGCCCAGGTTGGACTGGACGTTAAATTTGATACTGATGTCAATCATTTATTAGAAAGTCAGTCTCCTTATAAGTGGATACTAAATAGCTGGGGAAACAACAAAATTGAGAATCCTTTTACGCTCATTGTGGATGAGGAACAGTTAAAGAAGGTGTACAACAACCTAGATTGTTTTAAGGAAGAAAATATTCAACCACCTAAGAATGCATATTTGCAGGAATTTGTTGAAGGTGTTGGTTTTACCATTGCAAAGGAAGAACAAGGAAATGAAGTACTAAAGGAAGAGTTTTATGATAAGGTTTTGGATGCAATACATAATTTAGCTCCATCCATATCCATTGAAGAGGTTGATTGCTATAAGAAACCAACTTTAACTAGTGACAACCCGAAGCTTGAAAAAGCAGTGGAAATCGCTAATAAATATGCTGCTACCCAATTGACTTATGAGTATGGTGAGGTAACAGAGGTATTAGATTCCAAGATCATAGGACCTGCTATTACAATTGACGAAGATTTTAATGTCAATATTGACAAGGAGAAAATCAGAGACTTCGTAAATTACATTGGAAAGAACTATAATTCTTTTGGTATGACAAGAACCTTAAAAACAAGCTATGGTGTAGAGATTCAGGTCACTGGAGGAGATTACGGCTGGTGGCTTAATCGAGATGCAGAGCTTGAAGAAATTATGGAATGTATTAAAAATGGGGAGCAGAAGGTTAAAGAGCCTGTATACTATCAGACTGCTAATCAGCATGGAGATGATGATGTAGGGGATACCTATGTAGAAATTAATCTTTCCGCCCAACATTTATTTTTGATTGTAAACGGAAAGAAGATATTAGAATCTGACTTTGTGTCTGGAACGATTGCAACAGGGTATGAAACTCCTACGGGAACTTATCCAATTCAGTATAAAAAGAGGGATGCTACTTTAGTAGGAGAAACCTACAGTCAGCCTGTTAAGTATTGGATGCCTTTTAACAAAGACATTGGTTTACATGATGCAGTCTGGAGAAGTAAATTTGGAGGCGGTATCTTTTTGACCAATGGCTCCCACGGGTGTATTAATCTTCCTGAGGATATTGCGAAGCAAATCTATGAATATGTAGATCGCGGCACTGCTGTTTACGTTTATAAGTTGATAGGAACTGAAAGTTATGATAAAGAAAAATATAAGAAAGCACAGTTATTATGGGAGAAGGCAAAAAAAGAGGCAGAAGAGAAGAAGAACAAGGAACAGGCTGCCAATAATTAAGGAGAAGAGAAAAGATGAAGAAATTAGGTGTTTTAGGTGTTGTTGTAGCGCTAATGTGTATGCTTATGGGGTGTGGAGCTAAGACTTATACATTACAGTTTGATAATATTAATTTAATGACTGTGGTGAATAAAAGTGATAACAAAGAGGTAAACTTAACCAAGGAGCAAATCAAGACAGCTACGGAAGAAATGGGTAAGATTACATTTGAGGAAGAGGCAGAAGCTCTAGGAGAAGAGTATTTATATAAGCTTACCATGTCTAATGGGGAACAGTCGCCAGTGGATATCTATATCTATGATAGTACCCATATGAAGATGGGCGATAAGTTCTATACTGCCACAAAAAATGAATTTAACCTTATATTTTATAAGTCATTGTTTGGGAAGTAACTGTGGTTTAGGTTGACAAATTCAGTTAGTATGGTAGAATAATTTTGATATATTTGATAAGACAGTGACAAGGAGTACTAAGAGTCATTAGCTTTCAGAGAGCTGCCGGTAGGTGTGAGGCAGTAGCTTAAGCTCCCAACTCGCCTTTGAGTCCTTCTGCTGAACTAACAGTAGGAAGAAGCGTTTCATTCACGTTATAGAATCTTAAGTGCGTATAAAGTCAAAGAACTTTACGAATTAGAGTGGTACCACGGAGTTTAGCCTTCGTCTCTTAAGAGACGAGGGCTTTTGTTTTTTACAAAGCTAAGCTAGATAAAATATCCGTGTCACAGAATGGAGGAAAAAATGTTAGAGATGTATAATCATAAGGCCATTGAGAAAAAATGGCAGAAAGTATGGGATGAGGAGAAAGCATTTGCTGCTACAGATGACTACTCTAAACCAAAGTATTACGCATTAGTAGAATTCCCTTATCCATCAGGACAGGGACTGCATGTAGGTCATCCAAGACCATATACAGCTCTTGATATTGTGGCTAGAAAGAGAAGAATGCAAGGTTATAATGTTCTTTATCCAATGGGTTGGGATGCCTTTGGCTTACCAACTGAGAATTATGCGATTAAAAATCAAATCCATCCAAAGATTGTAACAAAGAATAATGTAGCTAGATTTAAGGAGCAGCTTCATTCATTGGGCTATTCCTTTGACTGGGATAGAGAAATTAATACGACGGATCCAGAGTATTATAAGTGGACACAGTGGATCTTCTTAAAACTATTTAAAGCTGGACTTGCATATAAGAATGAGATGCCAATTAACTGGTGTACCTCTTGTAAGGTAGGACTTGCCAATGAAGAGGTAGTGAATGGTACTTGTGAGCGATGTGGCTCTGAGGTAGTTCGTAAGGTTAAGAGCCAGTGGATGTTAAAGATCACTGAATATGCAGATAAGCTAATCGATGACCTAGATGGTGTTGATTTTATTGAGAAAGTTAGAGTTTCTCAGCAGAATTGGATTGGACGTTCCCATGGTGCAGAGGTAGATTTCAAGCTAAAGGATCAGGATGATAAATTACGTGTCTATACAACTAGACCAGATACTTTATTTGGTGCAACCTACATGGTAGTTTCCCCAGAGCATCCTGTAATTGATAAGTATAAGGATTCTATTACTAACTGGGAAGCCATTGAAGAATATCGTGAAATAGCTGCAAAGAAGTCTGACTTTGAACGTTCTGAGCTTGCAAAGGACAAGACAGGTGTTCAGATAGAAGGTCTTAGAGCAATCAACCCTGTGAATAACAAGGAGATTCCTATCTGGATTTCCGACTATGTATTAATGAGTTATGGCACTGGTGCTATTATGGCTGTTCCAGCTCATGATGAAAGAGACTGGGATTTTGCAAAGAAATTCAATCTTCCAATTATTGAAGTAGTAGCAGGTGGTAATGTTGAGGAAGAAGCATATACCAATACCGCTACTGGTAAGATGGTAAACTCTGATTTCTTAAATGGTTTAGAGGTGGCAGAAGCTAAAGAAAAAATCATTGAATTCTTAACAGAAAAAGGAATCGGTGAGAAAAAGGTGAACTTCAAATTAAGAGACTGGGTATTCTCTAGACAAAGATACTGGGGTGAGCCTATTCCTCTTATTCAATGTGATAAATGTGGTTTTGTACCAGTAGATGAGTCAGAGCTTCCATTAGAGCTTCCGGAAGTTGATAGCTATATGCCTACAGATAATGGAGAATCTCCACTAGCTGCCATGACAGATTGGGTAAATACCACTTGTCCTTGCTGTGGTGGTCCTGCTAAGAGGGAAACGGATACTATGCCTCAGTGGGCTGGTTCCTCTTGGTACTATTTACGTTATACCGATCCAAAAAATACAGAGGCCCTAGCAAGTAAAGAAGCCCTTAATTATTGGTTACCTGTAGATTGGTATAATGGTGGGATGGAGCATACCACTCTTCACCTTTTATATTCTCGTTTCTGGCATAAATTCTTATATGATAATGGAGTTGTTCCAACAAAAGAGCCATACCAAAAGAGGACATCTCATGGCATGATTCTTGGAGAAAATGGGGAGAAGATGTCTAAATCCCGTGGTAATGTGGTGAACCCAGATGATATTGTAAGAGAATATGGAGCAGATACGCTTCGTGCCTACGAGATGTTTATCGGAGCTTTTGATCTTAGTGCTTCCTGGTCTGAGGATGGGGTAAAGGGTTGCCGCCGTTTCTTAGAGAGAGTATGGAAGTTACAGGAGATTGTAACAGAAGAAGAAGGTTACTCCAAAGATCTTGAGACAAAGATGCACCAAACCATTAAGAAGGTGAGTGCGGATTTTGAAAATCTGAAATACAATACGGCAATAGCAGCTATGATGGCTTTAATCAATGACTTTTATAAGAAGGGTAGTGTAACAAAGGGCGAATTAAAGACCTTAATTACTCTTTTAAACCCAGTAGCGCCTCATATGACAGAAGAAATGTGGGAGAAGCTAGGTTTCGGTGGAAGAATCTATGAAGCTAGCTGGCCAGAATATGAGGAAGCAAAAACCATTGAGTCTACTATAGAGATTGCTGTTCAGATTAATGGTAAAACTAAGGGAACCATTATGATTGGCAAGGATGATCCAAAGGATGAGGTAATTGCAAAAGCAAAAGGGTCCGTTGCAGATAAATTAACGCCAAACATTATAAAAGAAATCTATGTTCCTGGTAGAATTGTAAATATTGTTTGTAGATAAGACGAAATAAGATAATAAGTTGTAAGAAAAGGGTGCCTCTTCCGAATTAAGGATGGGGCTCCTTTTTTGTTGAAAAGTAGTAGTAAGCGAGCTTAAAATGGGATTGAATAATCTTCCATTTCCATATATAATTTAAGAAAGTTTCTACTAAAAGATATGTTTAGGCATGATAAAGAAAGGAAAATTCGGAGGTATCTTATGAGAGAAGGACTAATTAAGCAGTATTATCAGATGTGGATTGATAAAAATAGAGCTGGTTTAGATGATATATTTAGTGATGAGATATACTACAGTGAAAGCTTTGGCCCAGAGTATCAAGGGCTAACCCAAGTGAAGAAGTGGTTTGATGATTGGACTGCGAAGGGAACGGTATTAGAATGGACAGTTACTCAGTACATAGAAAAAGAGAATTTATCCATCGTGGAGTGGTATTTTGCTTGTGAATACAACGATAGTGTAGATGCCATTAATGGGGTCTCTCTTATTGAATGGAATGAAGAAAACAAGATGGTTTCTGTAAAGGAATTTCAGTCAAAAGCAATGCACTATACTCCATATAATTAAAATGGAAGCGAACCTCTAGTAATATTGTAGAGAAAGAGTGCCTTTTATCATATGAGAAAGCGCAAATGTAATAAAAATGAAAAAGGATGCTTGTTATTTACAAAATAATGTAGTAGTATATGACGTATTAGCGAGAAAATCTGCATGTGATAAGGAGAATGCGTCATGGATTACATAGTCAAGAGATGCGAGTACGAGGAGCTATTAGAAGTTGCTCACTTATATAATGAATTATCCAGAGAGTTAAAGCAGTTCACAAATGAAAGAGTAGCAGAAGAAACGCAAATAACAGATTATACAATGAACAGGATACTGAGAAGTGCCATTAAAGAGTGTAATTTAATTATCTTCGTGGCAAAGGATCAGGATAAAGTCGTAGGTTTTATTACCGGAAGTATTAAAAAAGGAGAAGTACTTACTTCTGGAGGCAACCCGATTGGTTATGTAGAGGGTGCCTATGTGACACATGAATACGATGCAGAGGAGATTTTGACTCAGCTAGAGGACAAGCTAATAGAAGAATTCAAAAACCATAGGGTGTGCTTTAGCGGATTAAATGCCTCCAACAAGATGAAGGATGGTGCTGACACTTGGATGAGTGAAGGATACCAAAGTTATAGACAACTAAAGAAATCCTTTTGCCATCAGTAGTAAAGGGGTAATAAGTCATGAGAAGTATGGAATTTAAGATGGAACGACAAGGTCTTGTACAGATTGGTGACCAGGTAGAAATACGGGAGGGAAAGCTTCCTTCTTCCTACTATTATGTAGTAGAGCCTGCAGTTGCTATGTCAGGTAACTATACCTTGCGTGAAAGGTTAAAGTCTAGTACTGGCGTAATAAGTGATATTAAGGAAACTCCGAAAGGGTATTATATCACAGTGGATTTTGACGAATAAAATCAGCAGAGAAAAGTAAAGAATGCAGTAGTGATTACCGGATTGTCATGGACACATCCGGTTTTTTTATTACATAGAAATTGCGTCGCAATATCCTATGTAATAAAAAAGCTTTCTAAAATACAGAAAGCCTAGAATTGCACTGAGCTGCTATGAATATTTCACCTTTCGTTGAATATAAATGTATAAATGAAAAGTGGGTGATAGAATGAGTCGGAACCAATTTATAGACGAACATACAATCAATATTTTTAAGGCTGCCCTACCATATACAATGCCACAGATGCAAAGTGGTATGAACGTATTATTAAAGGTCAATGATCTTATGAGCACAGTTCAGGAAATGAATAATCCTGGAGAACTGCACTCCATGGACTTAAATAGTGAGCAACGGGATCCAGAGATGCTATTAACCAGTATAAGAAGTGCCTGTCTACCAGGTGAGGTAGAAATGGTTGATACAATACTGAATTTTATTAAGGCTAGAAAAATATTTAATGCTTATCAATCCTATAATCAGGATATTTTACAGACAGCAGAGATGGATAAAAATAAAAGAGATGGTGGGGATAATCAAAA
>JAEZQN010000030.1 GCA_023441145.1 Bacillota bacterium | reverse complement strand
TCCACTGCAAAGTATGGTGTTAGGTCAATGTGATCCATTACGTCACAAAAGGTATATACAGGGTCAGCTATGTCGATTAATTTTTCTATTTCCAATGGTAATTTCAGCTGACGAGTGGTATAATTACTATTGGTGTTATTAGTTGTTCGCATAATTAATTATACCAAAAAATCGCTTAAACCTCACGGTCTAAGCGATTTTTTCTGTTAAGGGACTTTTTTTACAGCCCCTTTTACAGTAACTCCCCGAGTTGGGCTCGAACCAACAACCCCACGGTTAACAGCCGTGTGCTCTACCATTGAGCTATCGAGGAATATACTGTATATTTTAATACCCCAATTTGGTTATGTCAAGCCGAATTGAAGCTTACTTTACAAAATATTGAGGCAATTCTACTGGTCCCTCAAGGGTAGTTTTTCCTACATATAGGGAACCATCAGACTTAGTTAAAACAGACCATTTCACAAGAGAGATAGCGTTATTTTCAATTTCAAGTGCTGTAATACATCTAGGATGAACACAACTTCCATCATTAAAATATTTTGGTTCTCTGATGCCAGGAAATACTGCTCGGTGAGTATGACCAGCAATAATTATTTGATCATGATCATCAGACCATTTACTTAGCTGGGTTTCTATCTTATTCTTTTTCTTAGGATTAATATCTGAGCTATAAGGGTCCTTCACGCCTAGAAGCTCTAGCCTTCTCCAAACATACCTTACTAAAAACCTCCCCAGTGGCCATAGTTCATCATTAATAATATCCCCCTGATGACCATGAACTAGAAAAATGGAGTTATAGGTATCTTGATGTTCTAAAATTAATCCTTCATACACTACCAAGTCTGGAAATAATGGACAAAACTTTTTCTTACTATCGCAATAGTATTTTTTCATATTCTTATCTACATATTTTTTATTTCTTTTTACAATGTCATGATTTCCATAAAGCATATACAGACGATTGTTATGATAGAATTTCTCCATTATCCAAAAGGCGTCACTATGCACTTCTACGATATGATTAAAATCTCGATTTTCCCATAATTCATCTCCATCACCTAACTCGATATAGGTAAAGCCATTATCATAGTAGTGCTGAAGAGCTGCAAAAAATAGATTTTGGTTAGGTAAGAAATTATCTGACCAATTACCAGTTCCCCTATGGCAGTCACTCATAATAACAAATTTTGATGTATTGCTATAGGTAACCACCTTTGCTTGCTGATACAAACTAGTTAATCTCTTCTCTGTTCTCATATGATATCCCATGCCCCCTACTTTTGCAGTTTCTTACGAAGTCCCATAAAGAATTTCTTGGCCTTCCCACTAGTAAATTGGCAGGTAATAATCTTAAATAGAAGTGGATATAGACATTCTAGAAAAATTACTCTATTTAGTGTCTTTTTAAAGTTGATTGTTTCCACACGGAACAACCAACAGTAAAATGTATTTTTTCTTTGAATCCAAGCAACTCGTACCCTTAAATGGACGGGTTGTCTTGATTTGGGTTGATTAAATACAAAATATACCGTCGTTTCTCTAATCAACACTTCCTCCAAATTGTAGCCAGCCCTTGCCAAACCAGACAAAAAAGCATTACGCATCTCATAAGTAGGAAAGGTAAGCTGTACCTTCATAACCAAATCCTTAGGCTTCGAAAAAGTTCCCACAGAAAAACCTGTTAACCACCAATGTGCCTGTTTTCTTCGGAATAGTTCCTTACCCTTTCTCTCCAGTATAAAGGCCATAGGAATTCGTTCCTCATCAGTAGCACACTCGAAAAATGGTCCTTTAAATAGTCCAGCAATATCTACATCTGGCTTATCCGTATTATATAAACCTATCTCCGCACCTGTGGTTATCCCATACTGACCTTTCCATAACTCTAAAAGCCACCTTTTATCATTATAGGTAAAATAAATAGGCTCACAGTCAAAGATCATATTCAGGCTAATTGACAAGTCATCGTACAACTTGCAGTAACCAAGTTCCCTTTGCCAGGGATTCATTCTTGATTGTACAATATCATGACAAACATTATATTCAAATCCATAAGGGTATAAGCCCTTATCAAATTCTTCTATTTTTTCCTTTTCTGACATGGACATTACTTTTCGTACTGCCCGTAATCTGCGAGCCATGCTTACTCCAAATAGCAGTAAAAATATGATTGCTATAACAAACAATACAATGAGCCAACCCATAATACACACCATTTTACATGTTCTATGTTACTATATTCCAATAAAACCACATGTGTGACTGGGATTGGCCCAAAAAACTACATATTATTATATTATTCTATTGTTTGCTACAAGCTTTAATATACTGATTTCTTGAGATGAAGTAAAACACTCCTTGAAAGATGGTATATGCAATAACAACCTTACAGGTATTCAGTAAAAACTCTCGTAATACATCAGAACCACCAAAGATATGTGTCAGCATTTTTATAATTGAGACTCCACCAAACACTCCAAAAATGAGTGGGACAAAGAAGATGACAGCTAGTTCCTTTGTAATCATACGTTTCATTTCCGTTTTAGTAATTCCTATCTTGTAAAGCTTATTGAAATTCTCCTTGGTCTGTGCAAGTTCAGTAAATTGCCTAAAGTAAAGTACACTACCTCCAGAAACAAAAAATAGGATTCCAAGCACTGTGGTAAAAAATAAAAAGGCAGAGTAACTCTTTTTTAACTCTATATACGTGTCATAAGTAGACAATACAGGATAGTCCTTTGCTTCCCCAAACTCTGCTTGTAAGGACTTCACTATTTCACCGGTCTTTTTCCAATCCTCATATCCTATCATATGGTATTTTCCCCAGTTGGTGGAACCCTCTTGTTTACTTAAATCGGAAAAGTCCTCTTCATTTAAGATTAGCATGACATCACAAGGATAGGAAAGGTTGACAAAATAAGGTCCATGACTTGCCTTCATGATATGATATTCATAAGTTCCCTTTGTTCCATAAAGGACTGTATCTGTTCCCTCATCATAACCAGCTGCTCCTGGTAACCAATTCACAACAATGTTGATACATTGTCCCCTCGTAAGCTCCACTTGTTCCCCGGTAAGTTGGTTATAGATTTCTACTGAAACTAAAGGTACAGCAGCTTGCTTACTACTATCTTTATATAGATAGATAAAGTCCGCTTGCCTTTCGTAGACGATTGCTTCCTTCGTTAGAATCTCTTCTCGCTTCTCTTTCCCTATCTGATTCACTGTGGCAGTTTCTACATATTCTACATGGTTACTATTCATTTCTGCAATCGACTCACTTAAACTAAGGAGTGAAAAAGGAGAGGCAACTAAAACTATGGTCACGCTACTTAATACACTGAGAACAAACATGATACGTTTATTCCCTTCATACTTCTTTTCTGTCTCTGCCAGAGAAAGAAGAGAACATTGGTAAGCACTCTTCTTCTTTCTATACTGGATCAATACCTCTCCACCCTTTGAAATCACTAGATAGATTCCCGCAAATAGGACTCCCAAGTATAGAAAGGTAATCTTAACATTAGAATTATATTCTTCGTTGCTCATGATAAATATAGCCATCCACAAGGAAGCTAACATAAGGATAAAACCGATAATGCCCAATAAAATAGTTTTTTTGAAGTCTGTTTCTTAGGCATTTGTTTTGCTTCCTTTAACATCCCTAAAATATCTAATCTCCTTATTTTTAGATTATTTTGGAGGAATACAATAGCAAAAACCAGTACAAAAACTACAATTGTTACAAGAAATGCTTTTACATCTAGATAGAAGGAAACATTGCTTAAATCCAAGATATGAATGATTGCCATTTGAAAAATTCTAGAAAACAATGCCCCTAGTAAAACACCAATGATTACACTACAACTGCTAATAATGAGGTTTTGTCCGTTTACCAGCTTACGTACTTCTTTATTGTCCATACCAAGAGTAAGGTAGACGCCAAGCTCCTTATATCTAGCTTTTACAAAGGAATTGTTGGCATAAATAATAAAGAAAACAGAAAACAATGTAATGCCTACCATTGTTATAGGTATTATATAAGTCATAACATCAATAGTTTCTTCCTGAGTAATACTTTTGTTAAAAGCCAGCGTAACATTCATGAAAAAGACCATAATAGAGAACGTACTACACAAAAAGAAAGCTAGATATTGTCTTACATTTCCTAAAAAATTTTTAATTATCATTTGTCTAAAGGTCAATGCTCTCACCTCCGACAACTGCCTGACAGTCTAATATCTGATCAAAGAACTCCCTTCTGGTGCCTTTTCTTCTAATCTCCATATTAATGCTGCCATCCTTTATAAAAATAACACGTTTACAGAAGCTTGCTGCAAATACGTCGTGAGTCACCATCGTTATAGTTGCACTTTGCTCTTCATTGAGTCTTCCTAAGCATCTCATGACTGCACTGGCTGACTTAGAGTCTAAATTACCTGTTGGTTCATCGGCAAATATAATACTTGGTTCATTAATAAGAGCTCTTGCTACAGCGGCTCTTTGCTGCTGTCCACCAGATACCGATGCAGGGTATTTCCCTTTACTGTCTGCAATACCCAGAAAATTCATTAAGGTTTCTACCCTTTTCATAATTTCCTCTGGCTTTTTCTTATCAAGTACCATTGGTAGTATGACATTTTCCTCTAAGGTCAAATGATCTAGTAAATTAAATTCCTGAAATATAAACCCAATATTTCTTCGTCTAAATAAAGCCAGTTCATCCTTTGATAACAGTACCAACTGCTGATTAGCAATGTACACCTTTCCACTTGTCGGGCTTGTAATTCCACTTAGAATGTTGACTAACGTGGATTTGCCACTTCCACTTGGTCCCATGATTGCCACAAATTCTCCCTCTTCCACATGTAAGCTAACTCCAACAAGAGCTTTTGTAGCACTTTCTCCTTTATAATCCCCATAGGTTTTCGTTAAGTTTTCCGCAACTAATACTGACATCGTATACCTCCTAATCTTAAGATTTTAGAGAAATCTCTAAACTCTATAGATATCATACACTGCCCTATCTTTCGCTTCCATCGAATACCCTTACATAACCTTACAGTTTTGCAAGGTAAGTAATTGTAACAGTGGTACCCTCTCCCACCTTTGAAGTGATCGTTAGCTCATGCCCTAGCATCCTTAAAACCTCTTTACAAAAATACAGTCCAATGCCACTGGCACCCTTGGTACTCCGGCCGTTATCCCCTGTAAAGAATGGTTCATAGATTCTAGGTAAATCATACTCAGGTATCCCCATTCCATAATCCTTTATGATTAAGGCGACTTTATCTTCCCTCTGCTGTAGTGTAAATTCCAGCTTCCCTGCCTCCATACCTTCAGAAGGCTTTGAGTATTTGATTCCATTGGAAATAATCTGTGAAATCACTAGGTTATTCCACTTTGCATCAGATAATATATAAATGTCTTTATCGGGCTTACTTACCCTAGGAAAAATTCGATTATAAATAAACTGCTTTTGATGTTGATTAATAATTTGATTTATAGATTCCGTAAGGTTGACTTGGGTTGGTAGATAATCCTTTTCGAATTCACTCATACGAAAAATATTAAGCACCATATCTAATTGTCCATTGAGTTTTTCATTCTCTTCCTCTAACCCATGAAGTAGTTCTTCCTTACCTAGTTGATTAAGCTGATAGCGCTGTAGAATTAGATTAGTCACAGAAATTGGCGTTTTCATATTATGTACCCAGGTAGATATAAATCTTGAATTCTCCTGATTCTTCATTTCCATTTGATGAATCTGGTTGGCATATTTACTGTGTATAGAAAATATCTTCTCTTTTACTAAGGCTTCCGATATAGAATGAACTTTTACCTCTATATCCTGATGTTCTGCCATGGCATGTAAATGCTTTTGAAAAGAATGAAAACGTAAAAAGGTAATAAGAAAATAAACGAGATATACCACTAAGGCTAGGATAATAGGATAGAGTAGTTCTATGCTCTCTGTGGTAGATAGAGCATAAAAAGAGACGACCAGAAAAACTCCAATCATGTAGGTAATGGTTGGTGCCATCTGGTCAAGTAAACAGTCTTTCAGTTGTTTTAAAATGGATTTTCTCATCTGTCTTCCTCCATTTTCTCCGTATCCATATAGTACCCAACACCACGCTTGGTTTTTATCACATCCAACAAGCCTAATACCTGAAGTTGCCCCTTAAGTCTTGTAATATTTACTGTGAGAGTGTTGTCATCTACAAAATTTTGCGTATCCCAAAGAAGCTCAAGTAGAATCTCTCTTGTTATAATCTCATTTGGGTGTTGCATAAATGCCTTCATCAGTCGATACTCATTTTTAGACAGTTCAACAGACCTTCCCTGATATAACAAAGTGAAATCCTTATCCTGTAACACGATTCCCTGTACTAAAGTTGTACCCGTCTGTTCCCCATGAATATATTCTCCATAGGTACGTCGTAAAAGGGCATTAATTTTCGCTAACAGAATAGATATCGCAAAGGGCTTTACCACATAATCATCTGCTCCTACTTCCATACTAAAGATTTGATCCATCTCACTGTTTCTAGCTGATGTGATAATAATTGGTACATTAGAAATCTTACGAAGTTTTCTGCATATATAATTACCATCGTGGTATGGAAGATTGCTATCTAATAGGACCAAATCTGGTGCAAAAGAAGTAAACTGCTCTTCGATGTTATGAAACTCTTCAATTGCCAGGGTGGTATACTCATAATCCATCAACATTTCCTTTATCTGATTTCTTAATGCCTGGTCATCTTCTACAATCATAATTCTTGCCATGAGGCAGTTCCCCCTCTCTTATTCACTTTATGGATATTGTTTAACTTAAACTTCTTTTCCTAGTTGGTAATTGAGCAAGAATGATTGCTACAAAAACCAAGAGAGAACCTAAAGCCTCTCTTCTAGATAACTTTTGCCCAAGGATAATAAAACTTCCCAAGTAAGCAAATACAGATTCCATACTTAAAATCAGAGAAGCTACCGTTGGATTGGTATCTTTTTGTCCAATAATTTGTAGTGTATAAGCT